>CBFGNP010000444.1:0-4500 GCA_965650095.1 uncultured Pedobacter sp.
CGAACTACAACCTTGCCACTGTGCAGCAACACGCTTACCTTGTCTTCATTCTCTTTGGAAGAAATGGTAAAGTCTGTGCCCAATGCGGTAGTCACTGTACCGCCCGCATACACGTTAAAAGGACGTGATTTATCTTCGGCTACTTTAAATCTTGCAACACCTTTAAGGGTAAAATCCCTCTTTTGTTTACTGAGTTGCTCCGGATAGCGGAGTTCTCCACCCGGCTTTAAATAAATGACCGAACCATCAGCAATATTTAGCTTCATGTCCTCTTTGCCATAATTAATTTTAACCAGGGTATAAATCGTCGGCGCCTTACCCTGTTCTTTTTCCTGTTTTGGTGTCTTGACGATACCCATGCCCATCCACCAACCGAAGCCTAATATCAGCAGTAAAGAGGCTGCAACCGAAAGACTCCTGATTAAAGCTGGCCTGTGCTGTTTAATTTCCGCCTGCGCAATGATGATCTCGAGTAGTTCTTCTTTTTTACGGACGGATAGAGAAGATTGTTCCCCGGTATCCTCCCATAGCCCCAGCAACTCATCTAACCTTTCGGGATGTGCTTCTAAATATCCGGCAACTGCCTGGGCTTCTTCCTCAGTACATTGGTCCTTAAAGAACCGGCTGATCAATATATCATCTACCTTCATTTGTTATGAATACGTTTAAGAATGCACCATCCCCCAATGGAATTTTATTTTTAAGCAGAATTGCTCAATACAGCGCCAGAAAGGCCATCAACAGGGTAAAACGACGCAGATACTTCAAGGCAAGGCTGATGTGGTTCTCGACAGTTTTGGGCGCAATGCCGAGTTTTCCGGCGATCTGCTGATGAGAAAGATGCTCAACCCGGCTCATGAGAAACACCTGTTTCCTGACTGGGGGCATGCTTTCTATGGCACTATTGACCAATTGCAGGATTTCCTTGCCCTCAAAAGCGTCTTCTGTATACGCTTTGTCTTTGTTTTGCTGCAGCTCATGGAGATAACGCCGCCTGCGTGCTGCTTTTCTCAGTTCATCAATAAAAATAGTTCTCGACATCCTAAAGAGCTGAACATTCAGACTATGCTCGAGGGAAAGGTTTGCTCTTTTTTCCCATAAACGAACAAAAACCTGCTGTACCACTTCATCGGCAATCTCCTCAGAGTTGCACTGCCGGAATATGAAGGTATAGATTTTTTCGCTCCATGAATAGTATACCTGTTCAAAGGATTTTACGTTGCCATTTTTTATAGAAAGGACTTCGTTCATGAAATTGAGATAAAAAAGCGAACAAGCCTTAAGTTGCAACTTATTCTTGCAACAACGAAATTTGTTTACAAAATTATTTCCATGTCAAACTATATTTCGCAAAATAGAAAAATAGAGGACAACTATTTCTGTAAAATACGTATAAAAACGATTGCTAAAATCGGTATATTTAATTGATTTTTAGTTTGTTGTAGATAAGCTTTAATACCGACCTTATGAAAACGCTACTGCTGCTTTTTATCTGCTGCCTCTTTTTTTCTGGTGGTACTGAATATACGCAAAGGCCTTCCTATTTATTGGATTATAGCAAGGCAATTGTAGCGACATGTGGCTCTTTGTCACCCACAGAAAACATTGGAAGAGCGGACGACGGTAAATTTATAATGCAGCTGCCTGGCTGGGGGCACTATTCTTACCAGATATCGGCGGTTGGCGACAGTGCGCAGCTTTATTTTGACCAGGGGCTAACGATGTATTATAGTTACCATATGAAGGAAGCGCTGGCCTCCTTTAAAGAAGCAGCCAGGTTTGATCCCAACTGCGCGATGGCCTATTGGGGGCAAGCATTGGTGATGGGGCCTTACTATAATTCTGCCCACAATTATATCCTCCCAAACAACATATCAGAAGTTTTAAAACTGATGAACGAATCTGCAGGTATATCATCACCAAAAGAGCGCGACCTCATTAAGGCAATGAACCTCCGTTATCCGTCATCAGATGCCGACACCATAAAAACAAAACTGAACAAGGCCTATGCACAAGGTATGAAGGAGCTCATCTCGATATACCCTCAGGACGCAGACATTAAGGCCCTTTTTATAGACGCTGTGATGCTGATCCATGCCTGGAATTTCTGGAACAGCGACGGATCGCCAAAAGAATGGACGCCAGAAGTGGTAGATTTGTGCAAAAGTATATTGCAGGAAAGCCCAAAACACCCAGGTGCTTTACACTATTTTATACATTTAACGGAAGCATCGCGTAAGCCTGAGCGTGCCTTGCCCAATGCCCAGGCACTGAAAGATCTTTTTCCGGGGATAGCACATATGGTTCATATGTCCAGTCACGTGTACCAGAGAAACGGCCTTTATTCATTGGGCGTAGCGGCCAATGATAAAGCCGATGCAGGTCTTGCGCGTTATGATTCACTCGCAAAACACCTTTCGCTTACCAAACATTCGTCCCACTATTTTGCCGTTCAGGCTTTTTGTGGCCTGACAGGTGGAATGTATGTCAAAGGGATGAAAGATGCCATACGGTGCAGAAAAAGTGTTTTGCCAGGTTATGAGGATACTTATGCTCAATATTTATACATGATGCCAGTCTTCACCCTTGTACGGCTTGGTAAATGGGATGAGCTATTAAAGGATACCATCCAGCCGAATCCTCGCTGGACCTATGCAGGGATACTGAATAATTTTGCCAGGGGGCTGGCTTATGTGTATACCCGCAAGCCGGATCTGGCCAGCAGGCAGCTTGCCCAGCTGCGAGGTAAAATGAAAGACCCTATTTTGAAAAAAAGGCGTATTCCTTTTAATACGGCTTTGCAAGGCGCAGAGATTGCGGAGAACATTTTAAATGCAGTTATTTTATTTGATCAAAGAAAGAATGCTGCAGCCATTCAAAGCCTGAATGAAGCCATAAAAACAGAAGATAAACTGATCTACGCTGAACCAATGGACTGGCCGCTGCCTGCAAGACAATTTTTAGGGGCTTACCTTTTAAAGCTGGGGAAACCGGCAGCTGCAGAACAGGTATACAAAACGGATCTGGAACTAAATCCAGGAAACGGCTGGTCATTACTGGGACGGTATCAAAGTTTGAATGCCCGGCATAAAGTTGAGCCGATGGCTGCATATAAAACTGCTTACATCCAGGCGTTCTCTGACGCAGAGACGATTCCACCAGCCTCAGTTTTTCTTCCCGTTTCTACCAGGTAATCACCATACTTTTGTAAAAAAAAATGATAGAGGCGATATAAATCAGCAGGATAAAAACCTTTTTTGGAAAATTGAGCTTATAGTTGTTTATTGAAACAAAAACATAAAAGTTGAATGACGACAAATTCAAACACTTCTCAACCGCAATCGTTATCAGACTTAGCTCCTATGGATAAAGTACTGCATTTTTGGAACAATGTGTGGAGCTATCCTTATAACCTGGACCTGATTGATGAACTCATGGTCGAAGATTTTATGATCACCAGTGCTGGTATGGAAATCAAAGGCCGCGAGCAATTTAAGCAGTGGGTTGCAGGATTTCTGAAAACAATTCATGAGAGCAATTTAGAAACCTTAGATATCTTTGAAAGTAAGGATGGTACCCGGGTCGTATCGAGATGGCGGTTAACCGGCTTCCATAATGGCATGTTTGGCCTGGAGCCTAACCATAAGCCCATAGATATGACGGGCATCGCTATTTGGGAAATCAGGAATAACAAACTGGCCCATAACCGGGTGGAACGAAGTGCATGGGAAGTATACCAACGGCTAGTCTTTTAATCATTAACTTATGAAATATAGAAAATTAGGTAATACCAGCGAACAACTATCGGCCATAGGGCTGGGCACTATGGGGATGAACCATGCCTACGGTGAGCCGGATGATAAGGAATCACTGGCCACCTTGAACCTGGCCATCGAGCTGGGCATTAATTTTTGGGACACAGCTGACATTTATGCCAAAGGCGACAATGAGAAACTGGTGTCCCAGGTTTTGGTGCCAAACAGGGATAGGATTTTTATCGCAACAAAATTTGGCTTCAGGTGGGATGATGATAAGGCCCGCTCGTTTGATGCATCTCCTGCTTATTTGAAGACTGCAGTTGAGCAAAGCCTGAAACGCCTTCGTATAGATCATATTGATCTGTATTATGCACATCGCGTAGATCCGAACGTGCCCATTGAAGAAACCGTAGGTGCGATGAGCGAATTGGTTAAAGAGGGCAAGGTTAGATACCTTGGCTTGTCGGAGGCCTCTACGGGATCACTTAAAAAAGCACATGCCGTGCATCCGATTGCTGCGCTGCAAAGTGAGTATTCACTGTTAACAAGGGATGTAGAAGCAGAAATACTTCCTTTGACCCGGGAACTGGGCATATCGTTTATTCCTTTCAGTCCGCTGGCCAGAGGACTGGTAACCAATACCCTTGATGTGAGTACACTTGGAGACCATGATTTCCGCAGGACATTGCCCCGCTACCAGGAGCAGTATGCGGAAAACAACAGGAAACTTGCTGAAGGATTT
>CBFGNP010000445.1:0-4496 GCA_965650095.1 uncultured Pedobacter sp.
ATGAAGTGGGCGGCGCTTTCAATGTGGGTGAAGTCCTGAAAAAGAGGTTTCCTAATTATGATATCCGGATTTCTGTGCTGGGACATATCCAGCGCGGAGGAAAGCCAAGTTGCATGGACCGCGTGCTGGCGAGTCGTTTCGGCGTAGCAGCTGTTGAAGGGGTGTTGAACGGACAATCCGGTGTGATGGTCGGACAGGTGAACAGGGAAGTCGTTTTTACGCCTTTTGCCCATGCGATAAAGCATATAGATGCCCAGGAAGTAAGTCCTGCCTGGTTAAAGCTGGTAGAAATATTATCTTTATAATAACGGAGGCCGGTAAACCCGGCCTTTGTTCATTTATTCTATAATTACTGCAGTCCCCGTTGCAGCCACCATAAGCATGCTGCCACCACTGCCAACGGTTTCGTAATCGAGGTCGACCCCAATAATGGCGTTGGCGCCCATTGCCGCTGCATATTGCTGCATTTCATTTACTGCCGTGTTTTTGCCTTCTCTTAGTACTTGCTCATAGGAGCCGGACCTTCCGCCAACAATATCGCGGATTCCTGCAAAAAGATCTTTAAAGATATTGGCGCCAATAATGGTTTCGCCGCTGACAAGGCCGATGTACTTGATTATTTTTTTGCCTTCAATAGTATTTGTCGTGGTAATAAGCATAAGCTGATGTTTTATTCTTTTGACTTAAACCCGGCATTAATGTTACAGGGGCCCAAGTTTATCCATCTCTTTATTGGCGGAATCGACGGGACCTAATTTAAATTTATTGCATCTTGCTAATCATTAGTATTTTACTTACTTTTGCAACCCCGCAAGCACGAAGCTCCGGGAACTATGTTGAATACATAAATTAAAAGAAGAAATGGCAACTAAAATCAGATTGCAAAGATTCGGTAAAAAAGGGAAACCTTTTTTCCACGTAGTGGTAGCGGATTCACGTTCACCAAGAGATGGTAAATTTATTGAGCGTTTAGGTTCTTATAACCCAAACACCAATCCTGCAACTATCGACCTTAATTTCGATAAAACTTTAGACTGGGTAAACAAAGGTGCTGAACCTACGGATACTTGTCGCGCTATCCTTTCTTACAAAGGTGTTTTGTATAAAAAACACTTAGAAGGTGGTGTAAAAAAAGGCGCATTGACTGCTGAACAGGCTGAGGCTAAATTTGCAGAATGGTTAAGCGCAAAAGACGGTCGTATCGAAGGCAAAAAAGACAATTTAACGAAATCTAAAGAGGAAGTTAAAAAAGCTGCCTTAGCTGCTGAAGCTAAGAAAAATGCTGACCGTGCTGCTGCTCTTGCAATCAAAAACGCGCCGGTAGAAGAAGTAGCGGTTGAAGAAACTGTTGCTGCTGAAGAAGCTCCTGTAGTTGAAGCTGCCGCTGAAGAGGCTCCTGCTGCTGAAGAAGCACCTGCTGCTGAAGAAAGCAAAGAAAACGAAGCAGAACATTTTTGAGATGCTGAATGATAGCGAAGCCATTCATGAGAATGAATGCTTCGCTATTTTTTATTATAGTATTTATGACACAGGAAGAAGCATTTTATATAGGATATATTACCAAGACAAAAGGGTTAAAGGGCGAAGTTCAATTGTATTTTGAATATGACGAGCCGGAATTGCTGGATCTGGACGTGGTGTTTGCGGAGATCAACGGAAAGATGGTGCCTTTTTTTGTGTCTTCCTGTAAGCTGCAAACCAACAATACAGGGAATTTGTATTTTGATGAGGTGGATCATATAGATAAGGCCCAGGCCCTGGTCAAGAAAAAGATCTATCTGCCCTTATCGAAAATGCCGGACCGCTCTGACGAGGACTTCCACTATAATGACCTGAAAGGCTTTATCGTTTCGGATGAAACACATGGAGAACTGGGGGAGGTGATTGAAGTAAATGAATATCCGCAACATTTTGTGGCAACGGTGTTGCACAAAGGAACGGAGATCATGTTCCCTTTAAATGAGGATATGATTGTTGAGATTGATGAGGAGGAGGAAACGCTGTTGGTAGACTTGCCAGAGGGCTTGCTCGATATTTATCTGTCAAATTAATTAACTTTACCCGATGCGTTTCGATATTATATCTGTGTTACCCGATTTGCTGGACAGTCCTTTTGCCCATTCTATTCTTCAGCGGGCACAAAAAAAAGGCATAGCTGAAATCGTTGTTCATAATTTAAGGGATTACGCCTCAAATAAACAGAAGAGCGTGGATGATTATCCGTATGGTGGCGGAAGTGGGATGGTAATGTCTATAGAACCTTTTGCCCGCTGCATTGAGGCGCTTAAGGCCGAGCGGGATTACGATGAGATCATATTTATGAGCCCGGATGGGGAAACGTTTAACCAGACGATTGCAAACGAGTTGTCGGGGAAAGGAAATATCATGATCCTGTGTGGACACTATAAGGGAATAGATCAGCGCATCAGGGATCTTTTTGTGACCCGGGAAATCTCCATTGGGGATTATGTGCTTTCTGGTGGGGAATTGCCAGCCGCGGTTCTTGTAGACGCAATTGTGCGCTTAATTCCTGGTGTATTAAATGATGAGACCTCGGCCTTGTCTGATAGCTTTCAGGGCGAATTGCTCGATGCCCCGGAATACACAAGCCCGGCCGACTGGAGAGGACATAAGGTTCCGGATGTCCTGCTGAGCGGACATGAGGCCAGGATCAATGAATGGCGCCATGAACAGGCCTTGATCCGTACACAAACGCGTAGGCCTGACCTTTTGGAAGATTAACCCGCTGAAGACCACCCATATCTTCAGTTGACCAGGTATTTTATGCTTAGCGTTCAACGCGCAACGCATAGATCAGCCTTGGAAAAAAAAACCGCATGTTACAAAAATAATACGGTGTTTGTTTGGTTTATACATGAATTTTTTAGTAGATTCACACTAAAAAATTATGTGTTGCCGGTATTTTTTATGGGCAGCCAGAACAAAATTAACACTAACCGATGTGCATGTATGAAGAACAAAGTAAGGAAATACAAGATTAATGATTTTTTATTACGACTGCCGGTGCCGCAATATAGAGAAGCGGTAAGGGTCATTCCTAAAGTTTTAGGGATTTCGTTAAATACTTTTCATAACTACCGGAATATCCTGTCTGATGATAAACAGGACATCCCACATGAAAAAGTTGTCCTGTTCGAAAAGCTGTTTGAAATGCGGGTTGGTGAGCTCATTAATAAGGAGATGCGCTGTAAGCCGTTAAAGGAATTGTTGCAGCAGGAAAATTGGCGGAAATAACGGATTTAAATATTGAGGTTAACTTATTTTATAAAGATGTACAAGTATAAGATCAATGAATATTTATACGCGTTAAATGTGGTGGAATACTCAGCGGCCAGGAAGATTATTCCTGAAGAGTTGTCGATATCATTAAACACGTTTCATAATTACCGCAATATAAAAATCGATTCTGATACCGATATTCCTTATGGTATTGTAAGAAAGATGGAGATTCTTTTTAATATGAAAAGAGGAGGTTTGGAGAACTCGGTAATTAAGGGAACAGATTTAAAAACACTCATTTATAAAAGAACGAAAGAATAGTTATTGTCCCGTTTGTCCGAAGCATCACGTGTCAGAATTCTATTTTTAGGGTAAATGGTCAGATAAGGCGTATATTCTGCCAAATACCTTCATGAGGAAGGGACGATTGAAAAAAGATATCCCTTGCCGGGATTTGTGGAAATGTTAAAGAATGTGGAAAAAAATAAAAAACGCTTTTATTATTAAAATAAAATTCCTAATATTGCAGTCCGATTTTAAACAACAAAAAGTCGGCTTAATAGCTTAAAATCATGGATTTAGTAAAATTTGTTGAAGAGCAGGTAATCGCAAAAAATGAGTTTCCTGCATTCAAATCAGGAGATACAGTGAGTGTTCACTATAAAATTCGCGAAGGTAATAAAGAACGTATTCAAATTTACCAGGGCGTAGTATTACAACGTAACAGCGTAGGCGCAAACGAAACGTTTACCGTTCGTAAAATGTCTAATGGTGTAGGTGTAGAGCGTATATTCCCGATCAACTCTCCTAACATCGCTAAAATCGAAGTGAATAGCCATGGTAAGGTTCGCAGAGCGAAATTATTTTATCTGCGCGAATTGACTGGTAAAGCGGCCCGTATCAAATCTAAAAGAGTTTAATTCTTTTAAAAAAAAACATATTAACCTTACCGATCATATCGGTGAGGTTTTTTTGTTTGTATATCTTTGCGCCAACTAACTTAAAATGATAATGAAAGAACTGTTAAAAAAATTCGAAGAGAAGCGGCCGGAGATTGTATTTGAATGGAAAGATAAGGAGTCGGAAGCAGAAGGATGGGTTGTGATCAATTCACTGCGTGGAGGAGCTGCCGGTGGCGGTACGCGGATGCGGAAAGGTTTGGATAAAAGGGAGGTTGAGTCTTTAGCAAAAACAATGGAGGTCAAGTTTACGGTATCCGGTCCTCCGATAGGTGGCGCCAAGTCCGGTATAAACTT
>CBFGNP010000446.1:0-4476 GCA_965650095.1 uncultured Pedobacter sp.
GTTCGACTCCTTCCCCAACAGCCAGTTTTTTTATGAATAATAAGTTAGTTAAAAACGAGTAATCTTGGATGAGATTACTCTTTTTTTTTGGGCAAAATCCTCTAGTATACGATATCGAAGAGGTACAGGCTGACGCAATTGCCCCTTAAATTGTCGGTAGTAACCCTTTCAGATGTGCCGGTTGCAGCTGATATTTGTGGGGAGCATCAACTTAAAGATATGGCAGGAGAAAAAATAAAATTCAGCACCGTGGAAGCATATATCGCCGCTCTTCCGGAAGAGATACAAGCCAGGTTACAGCAGATCAGGCAGGTCATTAAAGCAAATGCAGCAGGAGCAGAAGAATTGATCAGTTATAACATACCAGCCTTCAGGCTTCATGGGATGCTCATTTTTTATTCCGCCTACACCAACCATATTTCCATTTCTATTCCTCCATCTAAGGTGTATGATGTCTTTAGAAAAGAATTGTCGGTGTATAAAGTAAGTAAATCAGCCATTCAACTTCCCTTAAATCAGCCGATACCATTAGAACTGATCGGGGAGATGACAAAATTCAGAGTAAAGGAAAATACAGAGCTTGCTGAAAAAAAGAAAAAGAAATAAAAACAGGACCGTTTTCAGCCTTGGCGGAGTAAAACCCAGTTTATAATGATTCTAAAAAACATATACCGTTTCCCTTTGATGTGAATCAGGAAGTAAATAACTAAGTTTGAAAGAAAAACAATTATGTATCAGATCTTAAAAAGCGCACATTCAGGTTGGCGTTACCTGGTTTTAATTTTATTGGTAGTGGCCATTATTCAAGCACTGGCCGGCTGGCTTGGCAAAAAACCATATACCGAAGGAAATAGAAAAATAAACCTTTTTACATTAATTTCTGCCCACATACAGCTATTATTGGGTTTGATCCTCTATTTTATGAACGACTGGTATAAGGCAGACAGCAGCGTTGCCCTTGGCCGTTATTGGAAAATGGAGCACATCAGCATGATGCTTTTAGCCGTAATACTGATCACGGTTGGAAACGCACGCTCTAAAAAAGGAATAGATGCAGCGGTAAAACACCGGTCGGTAGCACTTTATTTTGGCCTCGCGCTGATTCTAATTATAGCTGCAGTTATCGCAATGGTTAAGGCCGATCCTACGCGTTCGCTTTTTGGTGTTTCATAAAAATTACAATTTTAATTTGGCATTGTAAGATTTATTTATATTTTTGTGACATATGATTAACAATATACACACATGGCAATGGCGTAGCACTCCCAAAAAGAGTCTAGTCGTAGCTTTGTGTACCTTATAGTTTATCAACCTAAACCAAACCACATTGAAACCCGACGTAGACCACACGTCGGGTTTTTTGTTGAGCTTATTTTTTGATTACGAATGAAAATTTTTTATGAAAACTAATTATATCATTAACACCACTTACAAGAAACGGTTGGCAGACACCACCACTCCTGTAAGTATTTATCTGCGGTTAAGGGACGTATTCCCCAACACCATCCTGCTGGAAAGCTCAGACTACCACAGCCGTTCCAATTCTGTAAGTTATGTCTGCGCCGAACCGGTGGCGGGCATCGTATTGCAGGATGGGCTGCTGTCCGCTTATTTTCCCGACGGATATAAGGAAGAAAAGAAAGAATTTGTACTTGCCGAAGAGATTGACGCTTTTAAAGCGGCGTTTAAACCGCCTGTACTGGAAGATACCCGCTACATTTCGAGCGGCCTGTTCGGCTATTTTACCTGGAATGCCGTTCAGCATTTTGAAGATATTCAATTCAGTGCAAGCACGCCTAAGGATCAGGAAGTTCCAATGATGCAATACCACATTTACAGGTATATCATTGCGATTGACCATTTTAAAAATGAGGTCACGCTGTTTAAGAATACATTTAATGGGGATGACAATGACGATCTGGAAAAGCTGGAATACATCATTCAAAACAAGAACTTCCCAGAGTATAGCTTTAAGGTAGACGGTGAGGAGCACTCTAACCTGAGCAATGAAGGCTTTATGGAGATCGTAGAGAAAATGAAGAAGCATATTCTGCGTGGGGATGTATTTCAGATTGTGCCTTCAAGGGCCTATAACCAGGGGTTTTTGGGAGATGAATTCAATGTTTATCGGTGTTTAAGATCTATCAACCCATCACCCTACCTGTTTTACTTTGACTACGGCAGCTTTAAACTTTTTGGCTCTTCGCCGGAAGCACAGATCACGATCAAGGACAATGTGGCTAATATTTTTCCGATTGCCGGTACTTTTAAGCGTACCGGTAACGACATGGAGGATGCCGAACTGGCGAGGAAACTGGAGCAGGACCCAAAAGAAAGTGCGGAGCATGTGATGCTGGTTGACCTGGCCCGGAACGACCTGAGTAGACACTGCAGCGGAGTTGAGGTAAAATCCTTTAAAGAAGTACAGTATTATTCCCATTTGATCCACCTGGTGTCGAAAGTAAGTGGTAACCTTCAGCCTGATGTATCCGCCTTTAAAGTTGTCGCAGATACCTATCCGGCAGGTACGCTGAGCGGCGCACCGAAATACAGGGCGATGCAGCTGATAGACGAGTATGAAGGACTGGGCCGTAATTTTTATGCCGGCGCAATTGGCTATATGGGCTTTAATGACCAGTTCAATCATGCCATCATGATCAGAACATTTATGAGTAAAAATAACCAGTTGCATTACCGGGCAGGGGCAGGCATAGTGGCCGATTCTGTCGCAGTAAACGAACTGAATGAAGTAAATAATAAAATTGCCGCTTTGCGCAAAGCAATACAAATGGCTGCAGATATTTAAATAAAATGGATAAGAGCATACAAAAGAAAGTATTGGTTATTGATAACTACGATTCTTTCACCTATAATTTAGTACACCTGGTGAATGAACTGGGCCGGGAGGTGGAGGTATGGAGAAATGACAAGTTTGAACTGGCAGACGTGGATCAGTTCGACAAGATCATTCTATCGCCGGGGCCAGGGATACCGGAAGAAGCCGGTCTTTTGCTGGAGGTCATTAAAACTTATGCTGCAACGAAAAGTATATTTGGTGTATGCTTAGGTCAGCAGGCCATTGCAGAGGCTTTTGGTGGGACCTTGTTAAATTTAGGCAGACCAATGCATGGAATTGCCACACCCGTTACTGTTCTGGACAAAACTGAATTGCTTTTTAAGGATTGTCCAGATACCATAAATGTTGGCCGTTACCACTCCTGGGTAGTAAATGCCGAAGGGCTGCCGGACTGCTTTACAGTAACCGCAACAGATGCCGATGCGGAAATCATGGCTTTAAGGCATAAGGACCTTGACGTTCGAGGTGTTCAGTTTCACCCGGAAAGCGTACTTACAGAATATGGAAAACAAATGATGCAGAACTGGTTAGAGAATTAAATATGACTATTTTAGATAAAATTGTATTGCGTAAAAAGGAAGAGGTAGCCCTTGCCAAACAGGCTGTTTCTGTGAAGCAGCTGGAAACAGGCCTCCACTTTAACCGCAACCCTTACGTATTCAAAGATTTTTTATTAGACGGCAAACGTACCGGTATCATTGCCGAGTTCAAACGACGTTCACCGTCTAAAGGGATCATTAACGACCAGGTGAAGGTAGAGGAGGTGACGCAGGCTTATGCTGCGGCAGGGGCCTCAGCACTTTCTGTACTGACGGATGTAGATTTCTTTGGCGGGCATACCGACGATCTGCTTATTGCAAGGGCGGTTAATGAAATCCCTGTGTTAAGAAAGGATTTTATGATCGATGAATACCAGATTCTGGAAGCGAAAGCTTTAGGTGCGGACATCATTTTATTAATTGCTGCAATTTTGACACCCGTGGAAATAAAAAACCTGTCTGCCCTGGCAAAAAGCCTTGGCTTAAATGTGCTGCTCGAAGTACATAACGAGGAGGAATTACAGCGCAGCATTTGTAAAGATTTGGATGCGATTGGCGTAAATAATCGTAATCTGGCCGACTTTACAGTAAACATTCAGACTTCTTTCGACCTGGTTAAACAGATTCCAGACGAGTTCATGAAGATATCAGAAAGTGCAATAAGCGCAGCGCAGACCATCAATGATTTGAAAGTGGCAGGCTTTAATGGCTTCCTGATCGGGGAAAATTTTATGAAAACCGCTGATCCGGGGCAGGCCATGCGGGACTTCGCCGGACAGCTGATCTCGATATAAGTTTTGTATCTTTGTATTTTACATGGGAAGACAGAAATATTATGATACGGCACTTAAGCAAGAACGGGCAGTACTTGTAGGAGTGGTCAGGCCTGGGGAAAAGCCTGAGGAAACCAGGGAATTCCTGGATGAGCTGGCTTTTTTAGTGGATACGGCCGGTGGATTGGTGGAGCGTGAGTTTACCCAGAAAATGCTTAAGCCAGACCGCGCTACCTTTGTAGGTACAGGAAAGTTGGAAGAAATACAGGCTTATGTGAAGTCGGAAGAGATAGACATGGTTGTTTTT
>CBFGNP010000447.1:0-4466 GCA_965650095.1 uncultured Pedobacter sp.
AGGCTTATATTGTCTGAGTTTGATGTCACCTCTGTTTCCAATCCTCTATCAAACAAGGTCAGCAAGTCCTCTAGATGTGCTGTTTTAATGACCTCTTCCAGCTGTTCATTTGTATAGTCCTTATAAGCATTGTTGCTGTACAAAATATTGTCTCTTACTGTGCCCGTAAATAAAAATGGTTCCTGTAAAATGAATCCTATTTTTTTTCCCCGTTCTTCTGCAGTATAAGAACGAATATCCTTTCCTTGCAACAATATTTTACCATCGGTAGCATCGTATAAACGAGCCATCAGAGATGCGGTAGTAGTTTTGCCACCACCAGTGGGGCCAATTAAAGCATAGGTTTTGCCTTTTAGAAGATCGAAACTGATATTATGCAATATTTCTTCTCCACCTGAATAGGAAAAATGAACATTTTTAAAAGATAGCAAGGCATTGGAATTAGACGAATTGGCGTCTTGTATTACACGAAGGTTGTTTTCCAATGATAGAATTTGGGAGATTCTGTCCCAGCCTGCCATGGCTACCTGGAAGCTGCTCCACAAGGCAGCGAGCTGACGTAACGGGTTGTAAAAGTTTACTGCATAAGAGAGGTAACTGATCAGTAAGCCTATGGAAAATTCACCAATTAAAATAAGATGTATGCCGTATAACAGTACAATCAGCTGCGCTGCACTGGAGAAGAACCCAAATATGGGAACAAAAATAGTGTTGGCGATACCAGCGCCAATTGCGGTTTTATAGTTCTGGCTATTGGTTTCGTCAAATTTCTTTCTGAAATAGTCACGCCGGTTAAAAGCAATGATGACTTTGAAATTGTTCAGACTTTCCTGTATTCCGCCACTCAGGCTTCCTACACTTTTTAGATTTGCTGTATTTTTCTTTTTTACCCATCTCGACACAAGGGCTGTAAATATCAATATTAATAATCCTGGGACGAGTGTCGCAGCGCCAAGTTTGATGTTAATCACGAGAAGAAAAATACCTGCTCCCAGCATGGTAAATATGCTGCTTAAAAACTGCATTAAAGATTGTGAGAAGAACTGGTTCAATTTATCAGTATCATTGTTAACCCTTGAAATAAGATCGCCAGCTTTATTCTGACTGAAAAAAGAAACCGGCAGTTCCTGCAATTTCTGAAATATCACATTGCGAAGAGTGAACAATGTTCTTTGTCCTACTCCACCCATCAGCTTGGTCTGTGTGTATCCTGTAAATAAGGTAACCAGATACATGGTGAAAAGGATGCCTGAATATAACAAGACCCCGCTAAATTGCTTGGTAGTTACATAGGTATCTATAGTATAGCCTATAATTAATGGTGAAAGCAACAGCAAGGAGGAGT
Organism: uncultured Pedobacter sp.; assembly: GCA_965650095.1. GTDB lineage: Bacteria > Bacteroidota > Bacteroidia > Sphingobacteriales > Sphingobacteriaceae > Pedobacter. The sequence goes on from CBFGNP010000447.1 coordinate 1,346, forward strand.
TAATTACTATTGCAATGAAGGCAAGTAAAAGATTTTTGCGTTCATGAGCGATGAGCTGCAATAGCTTTTTTAGTACTGCAAATGTAGATTTCTTTTCTTCCTTACCGCTGATCTGGTTAAGATTGTAATTCATAATTACTGGTGCTCTGTTGTGAATTGTAAATTTGAACGTACTCAGTACTGCTTTTCATGAGCTGCTGATGTGTGCCTTGTGATATTATTTCACCCTGCATCATCAGAATGACATTATCATAATTTTGAACAGCGGCAATTTTTTGCGTAACTGAAAGTAAGGTTAAACCTGGATAGTTTCGCTGTACATTGGCGAGGATCCGTTGCTCGGTATGGCTGTCAACCCTTGCGGTAAAATCATCAAGCAAAAGAATTTTTGGATTTAATGCCAGTGCCCTAGCAAGCATGATCCTTTGTTTTTGTCCGCCTGAAAGATTGGATCCTCTTTCAGAGACAACCGTATTCAAATGTTCAGGAAGTGTCTGGATGAAATCTTTTAGTTCAGCTGTTTCTATTGCTTTTTCCAGGGACTGATCAGTAACCATGTCGTTGAAGGCAATATTTTCGCGAATACTCATATTAAAGATAATGCTATCCTGAAAAACAAAGCCCACCTGGTTATGAAAAGCTTCCTGATTGTAATGTGATATGTGATGTTGATCGAACATAATGTCACCGCTATCCGGTTTGATTAATCCAGTAAGCAGATAAAGGAGCTGTGTTTTACCAGCGGCAGTCGGGCCGATGATTGCTGTTTTCGATCCAGGCTGAAGATGAAAGGAAATATTTTTAAGTACTGGCTTTTGTCCATAAATCACATTGATTTTCTTCATTTCTACCTCTCCTTTTAACGAATCGATAAGGCTACCCGAATTAGATTCATTTGTTTTATTCAATATCTGTGCAATACGTCCGTAAGATGCTGTTGCCTGCGCAATAACGTTGCTCATAAAACCAATCACGATAATTGGAAAAATGAGTAGCGCGAGATAACTGTTAAATGCAGCAAAATCCCCAAGGGTCATGGTATCATTAATTACGTAATGCCCGCCGAGAAGCAATATGGTTAGACCTGCCAGATTGGCTACAAATATGATTACGGGGATTAAACCTGCAAACAGACTTAAAATAGACAGACCCAGATCTTTTGCCTTAGTATTGGCAGATAAAAATTTAATGTATTCTAATTGCTGCGAGTTGACTACGCGAATCAGGGCAGCACCAAGTATACTTTCATTAATGACTTTGTTAAGCCAGTCTATGACCGCTCTGCTCTCTTTAAAGAGCGCACTTACTTTTTTGATCACCCAAAAAAAGGCAATGCCGATAATCGGAATGATCGCTATTATGGCTAACGCAAGTTTCCAGTTAATAGTAAGCAAGAGAATGGTGGCACCAATAATAATCAATATGGATGAAGTAATTGAAATGATGGCCTGCGAGATAAATGATTTTATAGAATCTACATCGGCAGTTAAGTTGGTTAGTAACTTGGCTGGACTGACCTTTTCTATATAGCTATTGCTTTGCTTTGAGATTTGATCAGCAAGTTGAGTTCTAAGGTCCCTCGCAACTTTTTCCGAGGCATACGTTTGTATGATGCTTTGCAGAGATGTAAAGAGAAACACAAAGAGAATGGCCACAGTGAATTTGATAAGGATAGCTTGGGGATCAAACGTGCCATCGGTATAGGCATCAATTCCATTTGCTATTATTTTAGGTAACAAAAGGTTTACGCCGTTACTTATCAATGCGAAAAAAAGTAGTAGAAAGATCAAACCTTTATAGGGCTTTAGTAAACTAAAAATACCTGGTTCTTTCGGTTTGCTGCTTACTGCTTTGCTATCCATATATCCGTACCTGCTGGTTTGATTTCAGCCGCACAATATACGAATAAGGGAATATATAATTGAATGACTGAATAATTGCGGATAAGGCAATGTTTATTTTGTGAAGATATCCATTAACTGCATGGATTGCAGCGCTTGTTCTGCAGAGCAGGGATTATCTGCTTTACCCAAAAAGTATCTCACCACTTCGTCTATCATAGGTTGCTGCACATGAGTTAAGGTATCAAATATAAAATCTTCTTCCTCACCGTCCTTAACTAAAGTCACCTTATGGCCAAACATGGGAAAGCTGATTTTGCCCCCGGTTCCGATGATTTCGCAAAGATCAGTATGCGCTGCAACGGAAAAACACCATGTTCCATTAAAAACAACTCCATTTTTAAATAAAATATGCCCGGTAACCATATCATCGACTGCGTAGGAGCTTCCTTGATTTAAAGATATACCCGATGATTTATCTACCTCCCCAAAAAAATGTATCATCAAATCGAGCTGATGAGGAGCGAGATCGTGAAATAATCCGCCTCCTGATATGGCTGGATCCAAGCGCCAGTTCGTCTCAGACCCTGCAATTAACTGTGAATTCTGTGGCTGCAGCATTTGGAGCTGTACAACCTTTACCTCTCCTATTGCATTACTCTCTAAAAGTGACTTGATTTTTAAAAACATGGGTTGTGCCCGTCTGTAATGAGCTACGGTAAGCTTCACATTGTACTTTTCCGAGGCGTCTCTCATTCTCGCAGCAGAGGCTGCGTTCAGGGTCATAGGCTTTTCGACATATACAGGTTTTCCGGCAGCCATAGCGCGAATGGCATATTCTTCATGTTGTAAGGGAGGAGTAGCAATATAAATTGCATTTATTTCTGGGTCATCTATAAGGTGGTTTGCATCATCATACCATTTAAGAACTCCATGTCGCAGGGCATAATCTTTTGCCTTATTGCCATCACGGCGCATGACCGCAATCAGGGATGAATTCATTACTTTATTAAAGGCGGGACCGCTTTTAAGCTCTGTAACATCCCCACAGCCAATAATGCCCCACTTAATTTCTTCAACATTGTTTTTTCCAAGCATATTCCAAACCTTTTCTATAAAATAGTTGGGTCGATTACTTAATGTTTCCATGCTACCTATAATCTTTCCTTGTTAAAATGGTATAATCCGCTATCAGTTGCATTTTCCGGGTTTATGGATAAATTCTATGTTTAATTTTTCGTTTGAAATAAACTTCTTTAATTATTAAATTTCGTAATCTA
>CBFGNP010000448.1:0-4433 GCA_965650095.1 uncultured Pedobacter sp.
AGGTTAAAACGACTGATTTGACAGAAGAGAGCACTTTTGCAGACAGTGCCCGAACCATGCAGTTCCTGACCAGGATCTATACGGATATCGGCTTTAGTGCTGATCCTAAAAGGTTTGGCAGCAGCGTGGGCGTGTATAGCATTTGCGATGAGGTAGAAGGTTCACTGTTAAGTGCCAGTGCATATAATGTGATCTTTCAAACCGGGGCCATCAGTGCCATCAATGTGCCAACCGATGCCTGGAATACTTCCTATGCCAATATCAGAAGGGTTAATGTATTGTTAAGTCACTTGTCGACCACCCCTTTATCGCAGCGTTTAAGGGATAGGATTGCTGGTGAGGCTCGATTCCTGAGGGCCTGGTATTACTTCATTTTAATCAAACATTATGGAGGTGTTCCACTTGTGGGTGATGCGATTTACGGGGCTACAGACCCGGTTCCCGGCAAACGTGCCACTTACGAAGCATGTGTAAACTATATTGAATCAGAATGCAATGCGGCTGCATTGGCACTTCCTAAGATCCATACCGGACCTGACTTCGGCCGCGTCACCAAAGGTGCAGCACTGGCGCTTAAATCCAGGCTGCTGTTATATGCAGCAAGTCCTTTGTTTAATGGCAGGGCCGATATGGATGGCTTGCTAGGATATCCGACTGCTGATCCGAACCGATGGAACAAAGCTGCACAAGCGGCATTGGATGTCATCAATTTAGAGCAATTTAGCCTGTATGAGCTGCCCGACGGTCTGGGTTTTCAGAAAGTATTTACCCTGCGTAAAAATAATGAATATATCCTGGCTGCTATGGCCGGCAACAACAGAACATTGGAAGCCATGTGGGATCCTGCCTCCAGGACCGGCAGCGGTAGCGCCATGCCTTATCAGGAACTGGTAGATGCTTTTGGGACGATCAATGGTAAGCCCATTACCGAAGACCTGATGTCAGGGGGTAATCCGAAAGGATATGATCCTCAAAATCCTTATGCAAACAGAGATCCTCGTTTAAACTGGACCATTCTATATAATGAAGGAACGCGTCTGTACACCAACAAGACGGTTACTCCGGTATACACCTATGTCGGCGCAGACCAGGATGGCTTTAACAAAACCAAAACCGGGTATTATCTGCGCAAAATGCTGGATGACGAAACCATTGCCAGTTCTACTTCATCCACCACAGAACGTTGTTTTCCTTTAATCCGATATGCAGAGATCCTGCTGAACTATGCGGAAGCAAGCAATGAGGCAGGCGACTTGTCAACTGCAGCTGCTCAGATAAAAGCCATTAGAAAGCGTGCAGGCATATTACCAGGCGCGGAGGAAGATTACGGTTTGGCCGACGATCTGACCAAAGAAGGGATGCGTGCGGTTATCCAGAATGAAAGACGGGTAGAGCTGGCCATCGAGGAACACCGTTACTGGGATGTCAGGAGATGGAAAATTGCAAAAAATGTATCCAATAAAACCTTACACGGCATGAAAATTACCAGGGTAGCAGCAGGTACGCCTGCCACGTATAGCTACGAGCTGATCAACATCCGTACACCCGTATTTATTGCCCCGAAATGGTATTTGTGGCCAATTCCACAAAGTGAGGTCAATAAATCAGCAGATCTGCTGCAAAACCCGGGCTGGTAATCAATGTTAACTGAAAAAAATCAGATTATGAATCTAATAGCTGCGCATTCATCAAGTACAAAGAACCGGATCATTATGTTGTTAATGATGCTGGCTGTACTGTTCAATTCCTGTGAAAAGGATAAATTTAATGTGCCACAGAATGTGGGCACCATCAGGTTTGCGGCAAATTCTTATACCATAGAGAACAATACCGTAGATCCTTTAACTATTGTTCTACCCCTGTCTTTACCCCTCGAGGAAGCGGGCACAGCTGTGGTAACGGTTGATGCACAAAGTACCATTGCTGCAGACCAGTATACCATTACACCGACAATACCGGCGGAAGGGATAAAATTAAACCTGGAGAAAGGGGCTACTGAAGTATCTTTCCAGGTCAGCTCATTGAACAATTTTGAAGGGGAGAAAACGCTCATTCTAAAATTAACCAGCGCTACAGGTGGACTTTCCATTGCGAACATAGATGCTACAACTACATTAACCATTAAAGGCAATCCAATTTTATATCCAGAAATTAAGCCGTCAGTGTTCGATTTTGCCTTTGGGAACGTAATTACCACTACTATCAGTCCATCTCAATCCTATATTGTTTCCGGAGTAAAATTAACGGCTGATATGACCATTAATGCTTCCACTAATTATCAGGTCTCACTAGATGACAATACTTTCAGCAGTTCATTAATAGTGCCGCTTGCGACAATCAGTACAGCACCTGTAACCGTTTATGCCAGGTTTGCACCAAATACAGGAATCAATCAGGCTGTAAACGGAACCATTACCCATTCATCAGCAGGAATTCCTGACGCCGTCATTAATCTAAGCGGTGTAGAATATGGGAATGCTACCCCAGGTATACTTTTATTGAATGAAAACTTTAATTATGGTACCACTGCAAGTACGCTTAAAGCAGTAAGCGGCAGCAACTGGCCTGTATTTTCGGGTTCAGTAAACCCGGTTAAATACATTTCGTCAGGGCTTTCCTTTGCGGGATACGGTAGTTCTGGTGTTGGAGGAGCGGTTATCTCTGAAAATGGCTCTGGTTCCAGAGAAGATTATTCAAGAAGTTTTGCCACACAATCCTCAGGAGTAGTATATGCTGCCCAGCTGGTAAATATAGTATCGGCCGGCGCAACTGCAGATTTCTTTGGTGGTCTTCGTGATCCGGCAGCTGGAAGTTCATACTTCAACAGGCTCAATGTAAAGGATGACGGTGGAAAACCAAGTATTGGAATAGGAAAAAGCTCTGCAACTGTGGCTTATGCGGGGGGAACTTATAGCTATGGAACGACCTATCTGGTGGTTACCAAGTATGATTTTAGTACAGGGCTATCCTCACTCTACGTTTTGAACGGGGCTCCATCCGTTATTGAGCCGCCAACTCCGGATGCGAGCACGTCCGCAGGAAGCGCACCCGGGGCACTTGGTAATGTCATCATCAGACAAAGTACCAATGCTTTGACGGTAACGTACGATGGAATTAGGATCGCAACTTCCTGGAAAGAGGCGGTTGGCTTGTAGAGATCAAATGAATTAATACAACTGTAGTCATTAACATAAAATATTTCAATGAAAGATAATCCATCTAATGCCCGCTCAAAATGTTCAATCAGAATAGGAGTTATCTACCTGGCTCTTTGTCTTTTGTTCTTTAGTTCTTGTAGCAAAGAGGAAGAATTGCCGGAAATGATCATTCCGACCAGGATTAGTTTTACCAGTAGCACTTATGTCATAGAGAAGGATTATGCTGGTGCAACGACCATCACCCTAATTCTGGCCCGCCCCCTGGAGAAAGCCGGAAGTATCACCATTCAGCAAGTTGCCGGGACCAGTACGGCTCTTGAAACTGAATATACACTCAGTCCCGCCTTTTCGGCTGGAAAGCTGACCATAGATTTGCCTCAGGGGGCAACCACGGCTTCTTTTACAGTGACTTCACTGCACAATTTTGATGACAATAAAACAATCGAATTTAAACTCATCAATGGACGAGGAGGTGCCGTTTTAAATGATACGCACATTACTACAACGGTAACCATGAGGGGCAATACCTGGATTAATCCGGCCATTGTCCCATCGGTAACCACATTGGCCGATTTTGGTAGTATAAATGTGAATGCCATGTCAGCAGCGAAATCCTATTCGCTTGAAGGAATGAATTTAACCGGCGATGTAACTATAAAGGCATCAGCAAATTTTAAAGTGTCTACAGATAACAGCACTTTTGCTTCCTCTGTAACCCTGGATGTAAATGATAAAACGGTCAGCGTCTATGTAAAGTTTGCTCCTGTAACAGGTGAAAATGAAGCTATAACCGGAACGATAACCCATTCCGTAGCAGGATTGCCTAATGTCGTTGTTTCTGTAAGTGGAACCGAGAGTGGAAACCTTCCGCCTGAAGTGCCTTTGTTAAATGAAAACTTTGAATATGGCGCTGCAACAGAATTCCTGACAAGACTGGTTAATCCGAAGTGGGAAGCCTACTCTGCCGAAGGTGCCATTCCGGTTACTTATGTATCAGCTGGCTTGTCCTTTACAGGTTACGCTGGCTCCGGTGTAGGTGGTGCCGCCACTTTTGAACATGGCGATTTCTCCAGAGAGGATGTTTTTTCCACTTTTGCGGCTAAGAATTCGGGTACGCTTTATACATCGGTATTGGTCAATCTGTCGAAGGCTGGTGATGGGGATTTCTTTTTCGCCAATCGGGATGCAGGCGGCGCCTTTTCTAACCGCCTTTATGCCAAGGACGACGGAACTGGTAAGCTGGTTTTCGGAATAGGAAAAAATGCCACTGTAGTA
>CBFGNP010000449.1:0-4428 GCA_965650095.1 uncultured Pedobacter sp.
TCCGTCCTTCTTCCCGTCCTTCTTCTCGTCCTTCTTTCAGGCCCTTTTCTCTGCCTTCTTCGGCAGCGTAGTCTCTCACGTTCTGATTATCCCATTTGTATTTTAAACTTGCTTTGTACATTTTTTTCTCCTCTCTGTTTAGGTTGGCATATTGGGCCAGGTGAAATAACTGATCAAATTTTATTTTAGCTTTTGTTTTTTGTTCTTGCTGTACAGCTGTGCTTATTTCTTTGGACATCTGTTGCTTGGTTAAGGTACTCAGCAAAAGTACGATGACTATAATTGTGAAGCTCAATTAAACATAAACTCAGGTGAATTCGCAGACTTATTGCATTTAAGATAATTAAATTGGGAAGAGGACCTGTACAGAGCGAATGTTCAGAATATTGTTCTGACAACATTAGCCTTATTTACTTTAACCTTCGCCGAAGTGTGGGCTTAACCTTTTCACACCGGTGACATATAACTAAGAAGAAGTAGGCTACATGAAAAGCGGCTTTGATTCCAGGCTTATTTTTTCTGGCCTGGAAAAAAAAGGAGCTTCCGGAGAGATCCGGAAGCAGGCCTTTATCAACTAAACTAAACCAAATAGTATCATTATTTCTTATTTCTAAAATCTGTCAAATATCTGTTTCTCCCTGTACAATTCCATTGTTTAGAATTGTTTTAAATAACGCCTGCAAGTATAGTAACTTATTTAGAATAATTCCAAACAATATTGAAAATATTTAAAGAAATACAATGGCAGGCGTTTTTTTATTCCTTATAAGAGTGCTATACTTGTATAAATTTTAATACACAAATATCATATCTATGAAAATACCTCATCTGGCAGGCATTATTTTAATCAGCTCAGCAACAATGGGTTTGTTGACCAGTTGTGCTTCCGACGCAAAAAATGCGACCGGAAAAACATAGATCACGGCAGCCGGAGATACCGTAGCGGTAGAGACCACGGAAGAACTAGGAGATATCCGTCAACCTGTTGATACGGCCAAATACAATGCCTTGTTAAAAAAGCTGGCCAATGGAGATACCACAGGAAAATGGCCGGTAAAAAAACAGCCATATCCGCTGGCAGGTGCGATCCTTCCATTTAAACGCATTGTTGTTTATTATGGAAATTTACATTCCAAAAAGATGGGTGCCCTGGGGGAGTATGCCCCAAAAGAAATGTGGCGTAAGTTAAATGCTGAAATCAAACATTGGGAAAAGGTAGATCCATCTACTCCCGTACAGGCTGGCCTGCACTACATCGCAGCTGTGGCAAGCGGAACTCCCGGAAAAGATGGTAAATACATTAACCGGATGGCCAACAGTCAGATCGATTCTGTGCTGGCTATTGCTAAAATGCGTCCCAATACGATCGTATTTTTAGATTTGCAGGTGGCACTGAGTAACATCAGAGCGGAGTTACCTCATATACAAAAGTACCTGGAACTGCCCTTTGTTCATTTAGGTATAGACCCTGAATTCTCCATGAAGGACGGCTCGTTGCCGGGCCGGAAGATCGGCACTTATGATGCTGCAGACATCAATTATGTTTCCCAGTATCTGGCAGATATGGTGAAAAAACATAATCTGCCGCCAAAGGTGCTCGTAGTACATCGTTTCACCAGAAAGATGGTGACCAATTATCAGAACATCAAACTTCGTCCGGAAGTTCAGGTTGTAATGCATATGGATGGATGGGGGGAACCGGAGCTGAAGAAAGGGACCTACCGTCACTTTATTTATTCGGAACCCGTTCAATTTACCGGGTTCAAGTTATTCTATAAAAACGATTTGAAGAAAGCGCCGAACAAGTTAATGACGCCCGAAGAGCTCATGAAGTTAAAACCGGTTCCGGTATACATACAATATCAGTAAGCAGATTACAAGAAAAGCTCCCGGTCATAACCGGGAGCTTTTTTGTTAAAGGCTGTTTTCCGCTGTTTCACCGACAGATTTTGCCTTTCTGTCTATTGCTCATTCCACCATTCGCAAATCGGTTATAGATTTAGCTTGTAATTGGACAAGCAATGAAAATACTGGCAGGTTTTATAATGATCGTACTCGGGGTGTTAATTGTTCCCTGTGCCAAAGTACAGTCCGGTCTGGAACCGGGTCTGCATGCGGAAACAGGAGCATTCGCCGCCACACCACTATTTAAAACTATTAAACTTTCCGAAAACCCCAAGCGGTAATTTAACACCGGATGTAGCCTGTAAATATAATTCACCTGTTTCCAGGTTTTTAACCTGCGGGAATGAGGTTTTAATTAAGTTTTCTACAATAATTGATGAAAAGCCCAGCGAATAGGTATTGAGAATCAGAAAATGCTCCTGTTCATCCAGCAACTGGACCACTTCCTGCATCATCTCCTGGATATGGTCTTCCAGCTTCCATTTTTCCCCATTTGGACCATGTCCAAATGCAGGTGGGTCTAAAATGATACCATTGTATTTTTTGCCACGTTTCAGTTCTCTTTTCACAAATTTCAAAGCATCTTCGACAACCCATCGTACGTCTTTAAGTTTAGACAGTTCCTGGTTTTCATTGGCCCAGTTTACCACTTGCTTAATCGAATCCACATGGGTGGTATCTGCTCCTGCCGCTTTAGCTATTAAGGAGGCCGCACCAGTATAGGCAAACAGGTTTAATACTTTCGGACTTGGTGTTTTAATCTTTTTGATGGACGAAGAAATATAATCCCAGTTCACTGCCTGCTCCGGAAATACCCCAACATGTTTAAAAGAGGTAAGACCCAGACGCAGGTGGATCGTCACCTCATTGTTGGTATATTCTACATTCCACCTGTCTGGAATATGCGCAGCATTTTTAATCCATTCACCGGAAGTTGCCGAACGGCCTTTAAAGCGGATATGGGTCTGTTTTTTCCATTCCTGATCAGAAAGTGTTTTTTTCCAAACGGCCTGTGGTTCCGGTCTGGACAAGATCAGATTGCCAAAACGTTCTAATTTTTCAAAATCACCACAATCAATTAACTCATAATCTTTCCAATGAGTGGGGGTTAGCAGGCTTATCATAAAAATGGATATATTAAAATTTTCCTTTTGCTGCCTTCATAAAACGGCTGGCAAAAACAAAATCATTTAGTTCTTGAACATCAGTATGGGCGATTTCTTTATTGGAACCTTCCCAGAATTTCTTGCCTTCGTGAAGGAACAGAATATAGTCGCCAATTCCCATAACTGAATTCATATCATGGGTAACCACAATTGTGGTGGTATTGTATTCTTCGGTTAATTCCTTAATCAGTTCATCAATTACAATTGAGGTCTTTGGGTCAAGCCCTGAGTTGGGCTCATCTACAAATAAATATTTTGGATTCATGGCAATTGCCCGGGCAATGCCTACCCGTTTTTTCATCCCTCCGGAAAGTTCGGCAGGGAACAGTTTATTTTTCCCTTCAAGATTTACCCGTTCGAGGCAAAAATTTACCCGTTCCTGTTTTTCTTTACGGCTTTGTTGAGTAAACATATTTAAAGGGAACATGATGTTCTCTTCTACTGTCATGGAATCGAAAAGTGCCGAGCCCTGGAATAGCATGCCGATTTCTTTTCTGATTTCAATCCTTTCTTCGAAGTCCATCGTGGTGAACTCCCTGCCATCGTATTCCACATTGCCTTTTTCAGGGTGGTGTAAACCGATCATACACTTTAACAGGGTAGTCTTTCCAGAGCCTGAGCCTCCAATGATCAGATTCGTTACCCCGGGCTCAAATTTACCGGATATACCTTTTAGTACTTCGTTGTCGCCGAAAGATTTATAGATGTCTTTGATTTCGATCATAGCAATAACTGGGTTACGATGTAATCACAGGCGAGAATTGAGATACAGCTGACTACGACGGCCCTGGTACTGGCCTGGGCGACTTCTAAGGCACCTCCCTTTACGTAAAAACCTTCGTATGCAGGTACAGATGTAATGATAAAGCCAAATACAAATGCTTTAACCAAAGCAACGGTAATGGTATAAGGATTAAAATCTGTGGTGATCCCCTGCATATATTCGGCAGCGGTAACCGCTCCTGACAAAGTCCCTCCAATATAGCCTCCTGTGATACTTAAGAACATCGACATGATCACGAGCAGGGGAACCATGGTAATCCCGGCAATGATTTTGGGCAGAATTAAATAGCCCGGAGAGTTAATGCCCATAATCTCTAAAGCATCAATCTGCTCGGTTACGCGCATCGTACCAATCTCCGAAGAAATCGCCGAGCCGATCTTGCCTGCAAGAACGATGGCACTGATGGTCGGACTAAGTTCGAGTATACTGGAATCACGGTTTACTGAGCCAATGATTGTTTTCGGGATAAAGTCGCTAACCAGCTGAAAAGCGATCTGTAAAGTCATTACCGCACCAATAAAAGTAGATATGATAGCAATTAGCCCGAGTGAACCCACGCCAATAAAGTCCATT
>CBFGNP010000450.1:0-4423 GCA_965650095.1 uncultured Pedobacter sp.
TGCAAAAGTGTCCAGGCCTTCGGTATGTAATGCCTTAGACACCGTTGTGGTCGATCAGGCGGTTGCCGCTCCCTTCTTAAAAATTCTGGCCCCTTTGTTAGCCGGATACCAGGTGGAAGTATTTGCGGATGATCATTCCTTCCCGATTCTTAAGCAGCTGAACTATCCGCAGTTAAACCAGGCCACAGCCGAAGATTTTGGAAGAGAGTTCCTTGATTTTAAATGTTCGGTAAAGATCGTAAATGGTCTGGATGAGGCATTGGCACACATTGCTCATTTTTCATCCAAACATTCAGAAGCGATTGTAACGGAAGACCTGGCTAAAGCGGAAAGATTTTTGAACGAGGTGGATGCGGCAGTTGTCTATTTAAATGCCTCAACCAGATTTACCGACGGACAGGTATTCGGTCTGGGTGCTGAAATAGGGATTTCCACACAAAAACTACATGCCCGCGGGCCGTTTGCCCTGGAAAAACTGGTGACCGAAAAATGGTTGGTCAGGGGCGAGGGGCAGATCCGCTAAAGCCTAAACTCGGCGTGCTAACAGATTAATTGATGACCGTATACCCGTGCGATAATTCCCCTTTTTGGGGAAAATGTACGCCGGGTAATTTTTTATTCCAAGGCGAAAATAGCTTGATTTGATTGCTTTCAACCCCCGTTCTTTGGCTTGAAATTTGAAAATATTTGTACTGGATTCCACCAAATATAAATAATGCAAGTACTTGAGATCAGTTAGCCTACTTAGAATGCTTGAAGTAATAGATGATTATACGATTCTTTTATTAGACAGCCAGGGAAATATTGAGAATTGGAATAAAGAAGCGGAAAAGATTAAAGGCTATCATGCCGATGAGATCATCGGCAGCAACTTTAGTATATTTTACAGCGAGGATAATCGAAGGAGCAGACAACCTGAGCTCCTGATTGAAGAAGCCCGGGTTAAGGGTAGAGCGCAGCATGAAGGCTGGCGATTAAGAAAGAATGGGGAGATGTTTTGGGCATTTGTGACCATTTCTGCGATCTATGATGACCATAAGAACGTTGTTGGGTTCTCCATTTTTGTAAGGGATCTGACGGCCAAGCGACAGCTCGAAAAGACATCAGAGGAGTATGCGCGCGAGCTGGAGATCAAAAATCAGGAGCTGGAGCAATTTGTATATATCGCTTCACATGATCTGCAGGAACCATTGCTTACGGTTAAAAACTTCGTAGAGCTGTTTAAGGATGAGTATAAAGATGTATTTGACGACAATGCCAAGCTTTATCTGCAGTTTATAGACCGGTCGACCGAACGAATGAGGAACCTGATAAAAGGGTTACTGGATTATGCAAGGTTGGGCGGACAGCAAGCGAAAACCCTGGTTGATTGTAATGCTTTAATGGACAGCCTGCAGAACGATCTGTTCAGTAGTATCGCTGCTGCAGGAGCTGAGATCCATTATAAAGACCTTCCTATTGTATATGGTTTTGAAACCGCCTTGCGACAGCTGTTTCAAAATCTGTTGAGTAATTCATTAAAATTCAAGAAGCCTGAGGTAAATCCGCAGATCTACATTTCGGTGACGGGGCATGATAGCTTCTGGCATTTTGAATTCAGGGATAATGGCATAGGCATAGAAGAGCGGTACAAAGAAAAAGTATTTGTCATGTTTCAGCGCTTACATAATGTGGCGGATTATGAAGGCTATGGTATTGGACTTTCTCATTGTAAAAAGATTGTGGAATTGCACGGGGGCAAAATTGAGGTAGAATCTGTTCTGGATGAAGGAAGTACGTTCAGGTTCTCTCTAAAAGTTTAAACTAAGTCCAAACAATTATAGGAGGCAAATACTCATGAAGAAATATAAAGATCTCGATTGCGTATTATTAATTGATGATGACATTTCTACAAATTTCATCCACCGCAAGATCGTGGAAAACACTAAAATAAGCGTAGATGTAAAGGAAATCACTTCTGCAAAAGAGGGGCTGGATTATTTAACCCATACGGGTAAGTACGAACATGATGAAGCCGCTCCTAAGCCCGGAATTATCTTTTTAGACATCAATATGCCTGGGATGAATGGCTGGGACTTTATTGCAGAGTACAAAAAGCTGGATGAAAAACATAAGGCCAGAATTGTTGTGGTCATGCTGACCACCTCGCTTAATCCCGATGATGAGCTGCATGCTGCGAATGTGGCCGAGATTGCCACGTATTTGCATAAGCCCCTAAACATAGAGGCCTTTGCAAATATCGCTGACAAATATTTTGAAATGATTGAGGAATAATGAAAAGGAGGGGTTACACCTCAAGATCGCTCATTACCGCTTTAATTTTCTCGCCAAGTCTGGCATCCGTTTCTTTGAAATTCCCCTTGTCTTTCAAGGGCGCATTTACACTGCAGTAGAACTTTATCTTCGGCTCTGTTCCCGAAGGTCTGGCCGACACAATACTGCCATCCTCAGTGATAAACTGCAATACATCTGATTTAGGTAAGTCTAACGCTGTTTTCGCACCCGTTTTTAAATCGGTCTGCACACCCAGTTTGTAGTCTTTCAAAGTTTCTATTTTTGATCCGCCCAGCGTAGCGGGAGGGTTGTTTCTAAACTTCTCCATCATGGCCTTGATGTCTTCCGCACCTGTTTTGCCTTTTTTGGTAATGGAAACGAGTTCTTCCTTATAGAGGCCATATTCTACGTACATATTCAACAGCGCATCGTAAAGGCTGCTACCTTTATCTTTATAGAAGGCGGTCATTTCTGCAATAAAGGCGCAGGAAACCACAGCGTCCTTATCCCTTACCAGGTCGCCAACCAGATAGCCATAGCTCTCTTCACCACCACCAATAAAGGTTTCTTTACCCTCCAGCTGGGTCATGATCTGGCCAATCCATTTGAAGCCGGTAAGCGTGTTGTAATAAGTCACATTTTTAGCTTTGGCAATTGCTTCTATCAGATTGGAAGTTACAATGGTTTTAACAATATATTCGCTGCCGGTAAGCTTTCCTTTTTCTTCCCATGCCGTTAGCAGATAATTGATCAGTAAACTTCCGGTCTGATTACCGTTTAACAACACAAATTCTCCATCGTTATTTTTTACAGCAATCCCCACGCGGTCTGCATCAGGATCTGTAGCCAGTACCAGGTCGGCATCAATCTCCTGCGCTTTTTTCAAAGCGAGGGTAAGTGCTTCTTTTTCTTCAGGGTTCGGATAAACCACAGTCGGAAAGTTGCCATCCGGCTTACTTTGTTCTTCTACAAGGGTCAGATTGGTAAAGCCAAATTGCTCCAGTGCTTTCGGAACCAGGGTAATTCCTGTTCCATGAATAGGTGAGTAGACAATTTTGAGGTCTTTCTGACGGGAAATGGCTTCCGGAGATACCGAAAGTGCTGTGATTTTATCCAGGTACAATTGGTCGATCTCTTCTCCGATTTTTTCAATATGATCTGCTACACGATCAAATTTAACCTCATCAATACTTTTAATCTTTGCCACTTCATCCATGACCAGGATATCATCAGGCGAAGTGAACTGGCCGCCGTCAGCGCCATAGGCCTTATAGCCATTGTATTCCTTTGGATTGTGCGAAGCCGTAAGCATTACCCCGCTTTTACAGCCAAGCTGACGGATGGCAAAGGACAACTCCGGCGTTGGTCTTAATGCAGAAAAGAAGTAAACATGTATCCCATTGGCTGAAAAAACATCGGCGGTCACCTGGGCAAAATAAGCTGAATTGTTACGGCTATCGTGTGCTATGGCCACTTTAATCTTTTCTCCCGGATATTTATTGTTCAGGTAATTGGATAAGCCTTGTGTTGCGGTTCCTATGGTATACTTGTTGATCCTGTTTGATCCCGGCCCCATGATGCCGCGTAAACCTCCCGTTCCGAATTCCAGGTTTCTGTAAAATGAATCTGTAAGTTCGGTATAAGCCTCCTTATTTAAAAGATTCTGTATTTCTTCTTTCGTTTTTTGATCGTAATTGCCGTTCAGCCATTTATTAACTGTTCCTAAGGTAGCTTGTTCTAGTTGCATATATCGTTTTCCAAATTTTATTTTGCCTATTTTGCCTTTATTAAGCGTGATTTAGTTAATTTCACGCCCGATTACAAGTATATAACCATTTTGCTTAATATTAAAATACTTGGAGCAAATAAATATAGCTAATTATACAGCTTTTAACCTTTAAAAATTAATTAAACAAAAAAGGGACCAGATGGTTTTGCCGGGTCTCATGACGATTAAAACATTAACAAATTATGAAAGTATTAAAGTTTGGAGGCACTTCTGTAGGAAGCCCTGAGCGCATGAAAAAATTGCTGGATATCATCGATCCGGCAGAAGAACAAATTGTCGTGTTATCGGCCGTTTCCGGTACCACCAATAGTTTAGTGGAAATTTCAGCCAAACTTTTAAAGGAAGATAAACAGGTTGCGT
>CBFGNP010000451.1:0-4421 GCA_965650095.1 uncultured Pedobacter sp.
CCGAGTACCTTATTCTCGAAAAAATTATTTGGAGTGTCCAAACTTTGTGTATTCATGTTTAGTTTGTTTGTATAATAATAAGTATAGTTAGTTGCGCAAGATAGGGACACGAGTGCAAACTCACAAATTTAAACGTTGGATGAGTTCGCGTCATGATGATTATAGTTTTTTGGCTGCTTTGTTTTGTTTATCCGTTGGATCTGCGTAGAATTCGTCGTTTGCATTGGGCTCATTCTTCAGCTCCACATTCTCAACCAGTTTCAATCTTCCACCAACCAGTTTATAGGCATCGAAGCTCAGATCAGCGGCATAAAATTCGAAATTTCCTTCCAGCTCCGGGGTGAAAGGGGCAAGGTGATCAAATACGATCATGCCGACGGACTTATCCAGCGTTAGGGTCATGGAATTCAGCTTATTGTACTCAAACACGATTCTGTTTTTTGGATCTGCGCCTTTTGGTCCGTCAAATATGCCTTTCCCAAATACAGGCTGACCGGCTTTGTCGAACGAAAGGATATCGATCACTTTTTTTGAAGTTTTAGCATTGTTTCCCTTCCAGCCCAATAAAACGTAATAAGGTGCTCTTCCACTTATGGTTACGGGTATAATTTCATAGTACCGGGCACCATACCAGTTTTTATTCCCTGTTACCTGATTGATATCCTTAATGTTATTGCTATCATCAATCAGGGGGTACATTTTTAGCTTGCCATCTTTCGTGGCCATTTGTATGGAACCAAAAAAGCGGTAAGTACCATCTTCGGTAGGGAGGTACCAGGAAAAGATCCTTAAACTATTGTCTGCTGACTTGAGTACCGAGATTTTTTTCAGTGAATCGAAGGGGTAAGAAAAGGAGGCTGGAGTTTTAAGGGCTGCTACCAGTGTTTTTATAAACTTAGAATTTGCGATAAGCCTGTCCTGATCGTTTGATGCCCTATAAGTGCTGTCGCTCAGCTGCTGTAAGGTGTCCTGATAACTTTTCAGTCGCGATACATTCGTCAGGTTAAAGCTATGCTGCGCAGAAAGCCTTGTTCCTACGCCGCACAGCAGAAAAAATATTAACAAAGGTTTTAAAGCCTTACTCATCTAGTTCATGTTTTCTATGACCATTGCACTGGCTCCGCCACCGCCGTTGCAAATTCCGGCTACGCCGATCTTGCCATTGTTTTGCGACAGAACGGAAACCAAAGTAACCACAATTCTTGCACCCGAAGCACCCAGGGGATGTCCTAAAGAAACAGCACCTCCATGTATATTTACTTTTTCGTTATCCAGGTTCAATTCTTTATTGTTGGCCAGCGAAACTACAGAAAAAGCTTCATTGATTTCAAAGTAATCCACATCAGTCAGGGCTTTACCCGCTCTTTTAAGGGCCAGGGGTATGGCTTTCGAGGGGGCAGTGGTAAACCACTCGGGTGCTTGTTGCGCATCGGCGTAGGCCAGGATCCGCGCCATGGGCTTTAATCCCATTTCTTTTGCTTTATCCGCACTCATCAAAACGAGCGCTGCAGCACCATCATTTAAAGTTGAGGCATTGGCGGCAGTTATCGTACCATCCTTTTTGAAAACTGGTTTTAAGCCAGCTATTTTCTCAAATTTAACCGTAAAAGGCTCTTCATCCTTATCAATCAGGCTAAGGTCACCCTTGCGGTCTTTAACCTCAATCCCAATAATTTCAGCATCAAACTTACCTGATGTTTGTGCAGCCTGCGATCTTTTATAAGAACTGACGGCAAAGGCATCCTGTTCTTCACGACTGAAGCCACATTCTTCCGCACATAATTCGGCTGCCGAACCCATATGGTAATCATTATATACATCCCACAGGCCGTCTTTAACCAATCCGTCTATCACCTGACCATGGCCCAGGCGGTAACCATTTCGGGCTTTATCCAGGTAAAAAGGCACATTGCTCATACTTTCCATACCGCCTGCTACCACAATATCGCAATCGCCTAATGCAATACTTTGTGCAGCAAGCATGATCGCTTTGGCACCCGAAGCGCAAACTTTGTTGATGGTGGTGGATGGGACATCCGATAAGCCGGCAAACTTGGCTGCCTGCGTGGCAGGAGCCTGGCCAACATTGGCAGATAAAACATTGCCCATATAAACTTCCTGGATGTCGGTTGGCTTTATTCCCGCTTTTTCCACAGCAGCTTTTATGGCCAACCCGCCAAGCTGGGTAGCAGAAAAACCAGATAACGAGCCTCCAAAACTCCCTATCGGGGTTCGTACAGCAGATATTATTACTACTTCTTTCATTAATGTTTTAAGTTAGTTATAAGCAAAGTTAAGTAATTACCGTATAAGGCTGGTTAAAATGCAGGTAATTTAACTTTTACAATTAAGGGTTGCAGGCAGCATACACTGCTTACAGAACTTCCCAAAGGGCCATTCCTTCTAAGAAGCCTGAAAAAAGCAATATACTTGCTAAATTTATTCTATTTTTGAATAATAATCAATATACATCGCTTTGGCCAAGATTAGAAAGAATTCTCATAAGGTACTGTACAGGAAGTATTCATCCAATATCAAATACGTCATGATGGTACTTTCCGTATTGATCATCACCTTGTTTTTACCTAAGCAACCGCGGTTTCGGTACGAATTTGAAAAAGGAACGGTATGGAAAAACAAGGACCTGGTTTCCCCATTCAGCTTCGCTATTTTGAAAACAATCCCCCAGGTTACAATAGATAAAAAAGATGCGCTCGACAATGTTCTGCCGATTTATAAGGTCAACAGGGATTTGTTTAATGCTGTAGAAGAAGCCTATTTAAATGAATTTGATGTTAAATGGAGATCGAATGCTTTACCTGAGGGGGAGAGCACGGTCAACAAACATGCCTCCTTTAAATTGCTAAAGTACATTTACGATAAGGGGATCATTGCGCTGAATGCAAAGCATCAGAAAGGGAATTCCGGTAATTATGATTTCTCCCTGTTAAATAATAACGTCTCAAAGACTGTAAACACCCAGGACGTTTTCACTGTTCAGACTGCACTTGCCTATTTTAAAAATCACTTTAAATCTATAAATCTTAAGGAAAAGGAGGTGATTGAGAACCTGGTGGAAGATCATTTGCAGCCCAATATTGTTTTCGACGAGAAGCTGACCTCCATTGTACAGAACAACACGGTCAACAGCTTATCCACTACACGTGGAATGGTACAGAAGGGGGAGCTGATCATTGCGAAAGACAATGTAATTGATGATGAGGTTTACCAGAAACTACTGTCATTTAAAGAAGCTTACGAGGCGCAGACCAAAACCATTGGCGATAGCCATGTGGTCTATTTCGGGCAGATCCTGCTGGTCGGTTTTATTGTAAGTCTGCTGATGGTGTTCCTCAAATTGTTCAGAAAAGATATTTTTGCAGATAACAGGCAGCTTTCTCTAATTCTGTTGGTTATTACCTCTATGCTGCTGGCATTGACTTGGGCCATTGCACTGGACCTGCCCAGTCTTTACTATATCCCGTTTTGTATCGTACCGATTATCATCCGCATTCTATTTGATACAAGGCTGGCATTGTACCTGCATTTGCTGGTCGTATTGATTTCCGGCTTTTTTGTGCCCAACAGCTTCGAATTTGTGTTTTTTCAGGTCACATCAGGTATGGTGGCGATTTACAGCATCAGAAACCTGATTAAAAGAGAACAATTGCTTTTATCGGCTTTGTTCATCCTCTCTGCATATTTTATTTCTTTTGTAGGGATATCCCTGCTAAGAGAAGGCTCCTTAGGGCAGATAGAGTGGATTAATTTTGTACCCTTTATCATTAGTGTCTTACTTTCTCTATTGGCTTACCCGCTTATTTATGCATTTGAGAAAATGTTTGGCATTACTTCAGATGTAGCTTTAATAGAACTGACCAATACCAATAACAAGCTTTTAAGAGAGCTTGCCTTTAAAGCTCCGGGAACTTTTCAGCATTCCCTGCAGGTCGCCAACCTCGCCGAGGCTGCAATTTTTAAAATAGGGGGGAATTCCCTGCTGGTCAGGGCCGGTGCGCTCTACCACGATATTGGCAAGATAGAGAACCCTCAGTATTTTATCGAGAACCAGAACACGGCATTGAGTCCGCACGATAAGCTTCCGTATGAGCAAAGTGCTCAGATCATCATCAAACACGTCCATAAGGGGATAGAAATCACTCGTAGACATCAATTGCCGGAGAGTGTGATTGACTTCATCCGAACGCATCATGGAAACACACGCGTAGATTATTTTTACCAGTCGTTTTTGAAGAATTCGCCTGAGAAATTTGTTGATGAGAATATTTTTAGGTATCCTGGGCCTATACCTTTTTCTAAGGAAACCGGCGTGTTAATGCTGGCCGATTCGGTAGAAGCTGCATCCAGAAGTCTTAAAAATCCGGATGCCCAGAGCATAAATGACCTGGTTGAACGGATCA
>CBFGNP010000452.1:0-4419 GCA_965650095.1 uncultured Pedobacter sp.
AAGACCCAGGAGGTACATTTATTAGAATGTCAGGCTGCGACTCTCCCCTTTCCCATGCTTCTTGCGCGGCTTGCAGCTCATTGCAAATGTATTCAATATGCCAGTTTGGGATTAATTCACCTGCTTCTATAGTCTCCCACATTTCCAAAAAGAAGCGGTAGAAGCTACGTTTGCAAAGTACGGCTAGAGCCCTATTTGCGTCTAGCTTTAGTAATTTCTTCGAGGGCTGCATCTGATAGCTGGTCGTAATCTATATGATCATCTTCGGTAATATCAACTTTTGTTTCTGTCTTTTCTGCAAGGCCATTTAAACGCTGCGTTATTGATGGATTGTAAATGCCAGCCATCCCTCCTTCAATCTGATCTTGCCTTATATGCCTTTTTATGCGCGAACAGATACCTACGAACACCTCATACCGCTTCTCGTAATTAATGAAGTAATGATCTAAAGTGGAGATAATTCCAAGATCTTCTACGTAGTTCTGAAAGCCTTCGTATGTTAAGGGTTTTTCTTTGGGTCTATTTACTTTGTCTGCATCCTTGCCTACCCAATCAGTTACTAATATTGGGTCACCTTTTACTTTCGTCTTGTACGCAAGGAATAACTCAAACAGATCTTCCGGCTTTTTAATTGCTTTAACAGGGGGCATGTTTAGATTTATTTACATTCAAATATACAGTTTATTCTTTTAAGTCTATTTGGAATAATAACTGACAATTTTCGTACGCGCCTGCTTATTCGTAATATTGATTATGAAAGAGACTTGGTTTTATATTAGTGCGGTTACGTCTGCGATGCTTATCGGCTCGGTTACATACATTTTAAATTATCTGTGGATTAGATCACCAAGGCTCTCAATGAGGTGTAAAGCTGACCTTGCTCACGTCACTTCTATTGACGGAAGAAAATACATTTATGTTTCCTGCCAGGCAAATATCGACAACTTTTCAAAGTACGAGGCTTACGATTTTAATGTTAAGTCAATAGAAGCAGACAGCCCGATTATGACAGTCGACATACGATCTATAAAGTTCAATAACAAACCAATTACAGATATCAACCCTAGCATTATCAGCTTTGTGATTCACAAAGAAAGTATCGACCCCTCATCGAGTAATCAGGGTGTGGCCGGTGAAGATAGAAACCTGGATTCTCAGATCAAATTGAGGTGCACATATCAAAATCAGCTAGGAAACCGATACGAAAAGACGTTGACAGGCTCAATCACAGGCAATGCGTCGCCATTAACCTTTTAAATATTCCAACAAGTCCATTTGGAATAATTTCGATCACAAAAAATCAGTCTTACACTTATCCTTGTACAACTGGATTATTGCTATGACTTGTAGCTTATCCCATTTATGACTGAACTTACACCATGCTTCGAGCTTGTCTACTTCTTCCTGGCCTATCTTTTTGATGAGGTTTTTGCGGTAGTTGAGCAGGTTTGCATGCTCATGGCAATTGCACTTGATACACTGGCCGTGAACGTTATTTTCATTGAACCTGAGATATGAATGGCCCCCGACCGAATAGAAGTGGCCAGCGTTTAATTGGCTGTTATCTTTGAACGTCCCGCATGAGATACATTTAAACATTCCGTCCTTGCTATCTCTTTTACGGATACAAGCGTTGAAGGCTTCCTGTGCTTTATCCAATAGCCAGGGCAATGATCTATCCATCAAACTTACTGATCGTGCCTTAGCGGGCTTTATTTTGATTACCTTGATCTTTGTGTTTTCTTCCTTCATAGTCTTAGGGCGCTTGAAGCATTTGAATGAAGGATGCTTATCTACAGCTGAACAATGGGTGCAAATGACAGACTTCACGATTCGTCCTCCTCTGGCCTATCTCTTTTAGGACTCCAAAATGATTCTATTTTAGTCGATTTCATACTTTAAGTTAATTTAGTTTCATACTACCACGTGGATACTTCGCATATCATTGCAATTTATTTAACTGACTGTTTCATTTCACCCTCCTTTCTCCAGTAAACGCTTTCCGAAGACCATTTACTATAGCGGTGTCTGTAGCCAGCTTTCTGCCTTTATAGATAATATCTCCGTTTGACTTAAAAATTAGAATTGGATTTACGGAGTCGCCATAAAATATTATTGAATTATTTTCAGATATTTCTTTTATATATTGATTTAAAGAAGGTGATCCGTTATAAATCAACAAAGTACTATCCGATACCTTTTTTTGTTTTTTCTGACCGAATGCAAGAACCGATAAGGCTGCAATTGCAAGTGTTAGTATTACTTTTCTCATATCTATATATTACTGCAAAAAATACGCATTATCCCCCAATTAAACAACATTTATCCCTAGTATTTCCCTTGCCTTGTTTAAAGCTATCTCAGGCCCCAGGTCGTTGCCTTCCTCATCGCAGTTATCCGAATCTGGTTTACCTGGGACTGGTTTGATGAAGCAAGAACGTAGGCCCCGGTGTGTTCGGTAGGACTCGAACAGTTGTTCGGACTGGACGAAGTAGTGGTCGTGGTTCATGGCTTAGTCCTCCCGCTAGTAACCGCTACCAGATTTGCAACAGCTACTTTTAATGATTCTTCACTGTTGCTTAATTGCTCCCTGAGTTCCTTCACCTGCTCCTTATAATCCACAATCTCCACCCCTTCACCAAGGATAGCTTTTTTAGCCCTTTCAGCAAGGTTTGTCATTCCGGATGACTTGTATACTTCCATTGCCCTGGCTGCTGCTAATTGGAGGACGTGAGCGGTGTGCTGCTCTGCTTGGTGTTTGTATTGGGAGACGTATTCGTCCAACATTTCTAAACAAGTTGACTTGTAAAAAGAAACCATTTCAAATCCGTCTTTTTCGTCGTCCCATTGACGAAAGTAGTTTTGATCAATTATTTCCTCAGCAGTCATCACCTCTCCGGGTTTGTCGGTTGGCTGCTGCCTCTCCAATCCGCACTTAACACATTTCTTTGCTTCTGCATCAAATATGAAGCATCCACATTTACAGGTTTGTAGTTCCATCAGTAAATAGGTTTAGGTTCTTCTTTAATTGGTTTGTAGTGTGAAATAAAACCGCCTTCCCAATCTGCCTGAACCTCATGTAAAGGGTAAGGAAAATATGATATGTTAGTCTTACCTGTCTTAAACCAAACTTTATATTGAATACTGTTATCAGTTGGCAAATTACTTCCATCAGGTTCTATTCTGATCCAGCCGTTGTTGTCATTTATGCCTTTCAGTTCATTTAAGCGGATATCGTTTGAATGATCACCTAAAAAATGATAGGAGTCCACCTCAAATAACTCGTACTCGTTGATATGAGAAGTATTTAACCAGCCATCTTTATCGATGTAACCTTTCAACACTTCGTAATGCTTACCGTACGCAGCCTTTATAGCCTCCTGCTTGGCCTCTTCGTTTGTTTTCATGGTTTGTGTTAATTGAATGATCTTAATATTGAAACTTTACGGGTTCTGCTATCATAACCAACGCCGTTTGACATTACGTATAATGGCCCGCTAAATAGTTCTCGTTTAATAGATTTAACTGTTTTAATTAGCCGTACCATTTTAAACCGTTGACAGCTCTTTCGGTTAGGTAAGGTCTTTAACAAGTATTCCTGTTTAAATGGATTGGCATAAATATGCTGCCATTCAAGATTCTTTTGTTTTCTGGTCTTTTTCATGGTTTGGGGATTAAATATCATCTGTTTTAGCCCCTTGTAATGGCCTGATCATCAAACCGTCTTCTGATTCCTCAAAATCAATATTGTACATTCGATTATAAGTTGATTTATAAACCGGGTTATCATTGTAATTTCCATCAAAACGAGGCACTTCATTTTCAATGACTTTAGCCCATTCAGAAGATAACCAGCCCTTTTTATTGATATGTCTTGAAAATACAGCATACAAGTCTGCGCCCCACAATTCTTTTGGATCTATTAAATCAGTTTCCTCAATGTGGTTCATGAACGTGTCAAGCGCTTCTCTCGTGTTGAGGTGTTCGACATCTACCGCATATACAAGTAATATGTGTTCGCTGTTAATGTTTCTGTCGTTGTAGTCAGTCATAAACTCTACAATCTTGTAAACCTCTTGATCTGTGAATAATCTTTTTTCCATCTTTTTGTATTTAAGTTTTCCTTATGTTTTGTTAGTGGTTGGTTTCTATGAATGAACTTAATTTCCATGAGCCATAAATCCCGACCAACTTTACCATTTGTGGAGTTACAGGGATGTAAATATCAGGGCATAACCTTGACCAATAACCACCTGTGTATTCTACCTCCCGGACAATTACCTTCTGTCCTTCGTCAAGGATCACTTTGCCGCCTATATCAAAGATTTCGTATTTTGAGGTCAATTCTGATCCTACTTCTATCTCCATCACTCCCCCTTTCCTTTAAACATTAATGCCCAGCCCATACTTATCCCTCCT
>CBFGNP010000453.1:0-4417 GCA_965650095.1 uncultured Pedobacter sp.
AAGGTGTGGGACACTCACGTAGTACGTAAGATAGAAGGTGGCCCTGATGTGCTTTTTATTGATCGCCATCTTATTCACGAAGTAACCAGCCCTGTCGCCTTTTTAGGCTTGAAAAGCAGAGGAATAAAAGTATTGTATCCTGAGCGCACTTTTGCGACGGCGGATCACAATACGCCAACTATTAACCAGCATTTACCAGTTGCAGATCCACTTTCTGCCAACCAGTTAAAAGCGCTGGAGTCTAACTCTAACGAATATGGCATCAGTCACTGGGGCTTAGGGCACCAGAAAAATGGAATTGTACACGTTGTAGGTCCGGAATATGGAATTACCCAACCTGGCGCAACCATCGTTTGCGGCGACTCGCACACTTCTACCCATGGTGCTTTTGGTGCCATCGCTTTTGGTATTGGTACTTCTGAAGTAGAAATGGTACTTTCTACACAGTGCATCATGCAGCCAAAACCTAAAAAGATGCGCATCAATGTGAACGGAAAATTAGGTGTTGGTGTTACGCCAAAAGACGTTGCCTTATTCATCATCTCTCAGTTAAGTACTTCTGGTGCGACAGGCTATTTTGTGGAGTATGCGGGTGATGTTTTCGAGAACATGACCATGGAAGGCCGGATGACGGTTTGTAATTTAAGTATTGAAATGGGTGCACGTGGCGGTATGATTGCTCCGGATGAAACCACCATTAATTACGTTAAAGGCCGTGAGTTTAGCCCGAAAGGTGAAGCGTGGGACAAAGCACTGGCCTATTACAAAACCTTAAAAACGGATGCTGATGCTGTATTTGATAAGGAATTAACTTTTGATGGTGCTTCCATCGAGCCAATGATCACTTATGGCACCAACCCTGGAATGGGTATGGGCATCTCCCAGGATATTCCTGATGCTGCGCATGCTGAAGGTGGTGCGGAGACCTACGCAAAGTCACTGAACTATATGGGCTTCTCTGAAGGAGACCACATGATTGGCAAGAAAGTAGATTTCGTTTTTGTTGGTAGCTGTACCAATGGCCGTATCGAAGATTTCAGGGCGTTTACTTCTATCGTAAAAGGCAAGCACAAAGCGGATGATGTTACCGTTTGGCTGGTTCCCGGTTCTCATATTGTAGAAGCCCAGATCAAAGAGGAAGGCTTACTGGACATTTTAACTGAAGCAGGCTTTACTTTGCGCCAGCCAGGTTGTTCTGCTTGCTTAGCGATGAACGACGACAAGATTCCGGCGGGAAAATATGCAGTGAGTACCTCGAACAGAAACTTTGAAGGCAGACAAGGCCCGGGTTCAAGAACCATGCTGGCCAGTCCGCTGGTTGCCGCAGCTGCAGCGATTACCGGTGTAGTTACTGACCCAAGAACGTTAATGGAAAACGTTGAAGAGAATGTTAATGAACTTGTCTAACACAAATTAAAGATTAAAATGGCTTACGATAAATTTAATACCTTAAGAAGCACAGCGGTCCCGCTTCCTATTGAAAATGTAGATACCGACCAATTGATCCCCGCCCGCTTTTTGAAAGCGACAGAACGTGTAGGATTTGGTGATAACCTTTTCCGCGATTGGAGGTACAATGGCGACAATACACCAAAGGCAGATTTCGTATTGAACAATCCTGTTTATAGTGGAAAAATACTGGTTGGTGGTAAGAACTTCGGTTCAGGATCTTCAAGGGAACATGCTGCATGGGCTGTTTATGATTATGGATTCAGATGTGTAGTATCAAGCTTCTTTGCTGATATTTTCAGGAACAACTGTTTGAACATCGGTGTACTGCCTGTTCAGGTTAGCCCTGAATTTTCTGAAAAGATTTTTTCAGCAATTTTTGCTGACCCAAATACTGAATTGGAAGTAAACTTACCTGAACAAACCATTACCCTTTTAGCAACTGGCGAGAAAGAAACTTTTGAGATCAGTCCTTATAAAAAAGACAATATGCTGAATGGATTTGATGACATTGATTATCTGCAAAGCATCAAACCAGAAATTGAAGAATTTGCAAAACATCTTCCTCTTTAAATAACCAGAACCAGCAGATGGAAAGAAGGAAAATTGAGATAATGGACACTACACTCCGCGATGGGGAACAAACATCGGGAGTGTCTTTCTCCATTTCAGAAAAGTTAACTATAACCCAGCTCTTATTGGAAGAACTCCATGTGGATCGGGTGGAAATTGCCTCCGCACGGGTATCTGAAGGGGAATTTCAGGCAGTAAAAGCTATTTTGAACTGGGCAGAGACCAATGGATATACAGATCGTATTGAAGTATTGTCTTTTGTGGACAACGGGGTTTCCATAGACTGGATGCTGAACGCAGGAGTTAAAGTTCAAAACCTGCTGACCAAAGGGTCATTAAATCATTTAACTCATCAGCTTAAGAAAACACCTGAACAACATTTTGCGGAGATTAAGCATGTGATTGACCTGGCAGGAGCCAACAATATTGCCACAAATGTTTATCTGGAAGACTGGAGCAACGGTATGCGTAACTCTCCTGATTATGTTTTTCAATTTTTGAACTTCCTGTCCACCCAGCCTATAAAAAGAATATTGCTTCCGGATACCCTTGGCGTTTTAACGCCTGCGGAAACCTTTCAATTTATTTCGGACCTGAAATCAAAATATCCGGATATCCATTTTGATTTTCATGCCCATAATGATTATGATCTGGGTACAGCAAATGTATTGGAGGCGGTGAAAGCGGGAATAAGCGGATTACACTTGACGGTAAACGGCATGGGCGAAAGAGCAGGAAATGCGGCCATGGCCAGTGCTGTCGCGGTAATTAAAGATTTTGCGCCAGAGGTGGAAGTCCGGATTAAAGAATGTTCGATTTACAAGGTAAGCAAGCTCGTAGAAACATTTTCAGGCGTCAGGATCCCTTCGAATAAACCGATTGTGGGCGATCATGTCTTTACCCAGACTGCAGGTATTCATGCCGATGGCGACAACAAAAACAACCTGTATTTCAATGATCTGCTTCCGGAACGTTTTGGACGAAAACGCAGTTATGCGCTGGGAAAGACGTCAGGCAAGGCCAACATCGAAAAAAACCTCCAGGAACTGGGACTGAAATTAAACGATGCCGACCTGAAGAAAGTTACCCAACGGGTGATTGAGCTGGGCGACAAGAAAGAAACAGTAACAAAAGAGGACCTGCCTTATATCATTTCGGACGTATTGGACAGCAGTCTTTATGAGGAACGCGTGATTGTGCAATCTTACGTTTTGATGAACTCCATGGGTTTACGCCCCTCGGCAACGATTTCTGTGTTGATTGATGGACAAAAGTTTGAAGAGAATTCCCAGGGCGATGGCCAGTTTGATGCTTTTATGAATGCGCTTACAAAAGTGTATAGCAAGCAGGAAAGAAACCTGCCGAAGCTGATCGACTATGCCGTTCGGATAGCACCCGGAAGTAATTCTGACGCGCTGTGTGAAACCATCATTACCTGGGAAACCGATCAGAAAATATTCATCACCAGGGGACTGGATTCTGACCAGACGGTATGCGCGATTAAAGCCACACAAAAAATGTTGAACATTATTTAAGTGCAAGACCGGATAGCAACAACCATAAAAACAATTTTTAAACCACAATACAATAATATATGAAACTTAATATTGCTCTGTTAGCAGGAGATGGAATTGGCCCGGAGGTTATAGACCAGGCTGTTAAAGTATCAAATGCGGTAGCAAAGAAATTTAACCACGAGATTGCCTGGACATCTGCCCTGACCGGCGCTGCTGCAATAGATGCCGTTGGTGAGCCTTACCCGGATTCGACCCACGAAGTTTGTATGGCTGCTGATGCGGTACTGTTTGGAGCGATCGGACATCCGCGTTTTGACAACGATCCAAAAGCGACTGTTCGCCCTGAACAAGGCCTGCTGAAAATGCGTCAGAAACTGGGTTTATTTGCAAATGTTCGTCCGACATTTACTTTTCCTTCGTTGATAGACAACTCTCCTTTAAAAAGAGAACGCATAGAAGGTACCGATCTGATCATCCTTCGTGAATTGACCGGCGGGATTTATTTTGGTGAAAGAGGCAGAAAGGACGATGGAAATACTGCTTTTGACACCTGTACCTATACCCGGGCAGAAATTCAGCGCCTGGCAAAATTAGGCTTTGAAATGGCCATGACACGCGGTAAAAAACTTTGCTGTGTAGACAAAGCGAATGTATTGGAATCTTCACGCTTATGGAGAGAAACTGTACAGGACATGGAAAAAGACTATCCGGAAGTTACAGTAAGCTATGAGTTTGTTGATGCGGTAGCCATGCGTTTGGTTCAATGGCCAAGTTCATACGATGGCTTGATCACAGAAAACCTTTTTGGTGATATCTTAACTGATGAGGCCTCTGTAATTTCTGGTTCTATGGGTCTGATGCCCTCAGCATCAATAGGA
>CBFGNP010000454.1:0-4412 GCA_965650095.1 uncultured Pedobacter sp.
GGATATACCCAGCCGGTACGACGAAAAGACATTAAAGTTTTAGGTAAACAAGGATTGGGCATCGTTTACGCAGGAGCCAATACGATGTATTCGGGGCATTATATTTCTGAGCACGATAAGAAGATTTCTGAGAAGCTGGGCTGGGTAATGTGTGGCGGCGACCTGTCGGCACCGACCGAAGTGACGGAGCAGTATCTGCTTGACCTGGAAAGGGAAGCGTTTTTATCGCTTTGCGGCGAACGGAAGACTTTAGAGCGTATACAGAGCATAGTCACCAAGGGGAAGCCTTTAAGGAATTAGATGTAAGCTTAGATGTTCCCTTACATCTGTGCCTGTCTAGCTACTAATATCTAACTACTAACTACTAATATCTAACTACTAGAAAATGGAAGCATATATTATAGCAGGATATCGTACGGCAGTGGGCAAGGCCCCCCGTGGTGTATTTCGTTTTACAAGGGCCGACGACCTGGCTGCAGAAGTGATCAGGGCGCTGGTGGCTTCGGTGCCTAACCTGCAAAAGGAAGAGATCGATGATGTCATTGTTGGGAATGCAACGCCTGAGGCCGAACAGGGCCTGAATATAGGTCGTATGGTCTCATTAATGGGATTAGACACCGATAAGGTGCCTGGGGTAACCGTAAACAGGTATTGTGCATCGGGACTAGAAACCATTGCCACCGCTGTTGCCAAGATCAAAAGTGGCATGGCCGATTGCATCATTGCCGGTGGGGTTGAAGTGATGTCGGGGATGCCGTTTGGCGGATGGAAGATTGTTCCCAATGCAGATGTGGCAAAGACCAATCCGGATTGGTACTGGGGTATGGGGCTGACTGCCGAAGCGGTAGCAAGTGAATACAAAGTGAGCAGGGAAGACCAGGATGAGTTTGCGTTCCAGTCGCACCGGAAAGCTGTCGAGGCTATTGAAAATGGCCATTTAAAAGAAAGGGTTCTTCCCATCACTGTAAATGAGAATTACCTGGATGGGGATATGAAAAAACAAAACCGTAGTTATGTGGTGGATACGGATGAAGGCCCCCGGAGGGATACTTCTGTTGAAAAACTCGCCAAACTAAAACCCGTTTTTGCTGCAGATGGCTGTGTCACAGCGGGCAATTCATCGCAGACTTCGGATGGCGCTGCTTTTGTACTGGTGGTGTCCGAGAAGAAAATGAAAGCGCTGGGCGTTGAACCAATTGCGCGCCTGGTGAGTTATGGCGTTGCAGGGGTGCCGCCACGCATTATGGGAATCGGGCCAATTTATGCCATTCCCAAAGCCTTAAAACAGGCGGGGATGACTTTGGATCAGATTGACCTGATTGAGCTGAATGAAGCATTTGCTTCACAATCGCTGGCTGTTATACGGGAACTGCATATGAATACTGATATTTTAAATGTGAATGGCGGAGCTATTGCACTGGGACATCCGCTGGGATGTACCGGAGCTAAGCTATCCGTGCAAATATTTAATGAATTAAAAAGAAGAAATCAAAAATACGGGATGGTGACTATGTGCGTGGGTACCGGACAAGGGGCCGCCGGGATTTTTGAAATGCTTTAAAAGTAGTTGGTAGTTAGTATACTAACTACCAACATCTAACTGCTAACACCTAACTACGAAAAAACATGGAAGCTACAGACAAAAAAACAGTTAAAGGTGGCGAGTTTTTGATAACAGAGACCACTTATCAGGATGTATTTATTCCTGAAGAATTTGATGAAGAGCAAAAGATGATTGCACAAACCTGCAGGGATTTTCTGGCTGCTGAAGTTGAACCTAATCTGGATCGCATCGACGCGCAGGAAGAGGGGCTGATGATCTCATTGATGAATAAAGCAGGTGAGTTGGGCATTTTAGGGGTATCCATTCCGGAAGCGTATGGCGGCTTTGGAAAGAACTTTAATACGTCGATGCTCGTTGCTGATGTGATCGGTGCAGGACATTCATTTGCTGTAGCCTTATCAGCCCATACAGGAATAGGTACATTACCGATCCTGTATTATGGAACTGAAGAACAGAAAAATAAATATATCCCTAAACTGGGAACGGGTGAATGGAAGGCGGCTTATTGCCTGACAGAACCAAACTCCGGATCAGACGCCAACTCTGGTAAAACGAAAGCCAGGTTAGCTGAAGATGGCAAACATTATCTGATCAACGGACAGAAAATGTGGATCACCAATGGTGGCTTCGCGGATGTTTTCATCGTATTTGCCAAGATTGATGACGATGCGAATTTAACCGCATTTATTGTCGAGCGTACATTTGGGGGCATCACCATGAATCCGGAAGAGCATAAGATGGGAATCAAGGGCTCTTCTACCAGGCAGGTGTTTTTTAACGATTGCCCTGTGCCCGTAGAAAACATGCTTTCCGAGCGTCAGAACGGCTTCAAGATTGCAGTGAACATCTTAAATATCGGACGTATTAAATTGGCCGCGGCCGCTATTGGCGCCTCAAAATCGGTAATTAATACTGCGGTAAAATATGCTAATGAACGGGTGCAGTTTGACCGCCAGATCTCTAAATATGGGGCGATCAGGCATAAGCTGGCCGAGATGGCCACTAAGGTGTATGCGGTAGAGTCGGCAAATTATCGGGCAGGCCAGAATATTGACGATGCATTTGATGCGTTGGTTGCCGGAGGAATGGATGAAGGAAAGGCCAAGCTGAAGTCGACCGAGCAGTTTGCTGTTGAATGCGCAATCCTGAAAGTGTGGGGCTCAGAAGCCCTGGACTATGTGGTGGATGAAGGTGTGCAGATTTATGGGGGTATGGGTTTTTCTGCCGAAGCGCCAATGGACAGGTCTTATCGTGATGCGCGGATCAACCGGATCTTTGAAGGTACCAATGAGATCAACAGATTACTGACCGTCGATATGATGCTGAAGCGTGCCATGAAAGGTGAACTGGATCTGATGACTCCCGCTGCTGCGGTGGCAGGCGAACTGATGTCCATACCAGAATTTGGAGCCGAAGACGATACCCTTTTTGCAGCAGAGAAAAAGATCATTAAAAATCTGAAGAAAGCAACACTCATGGTTGCCGGCGCTGCGGTACAGAAACTAATGATGAGCTTGTCCAAAGAGCAGGAGATCCTGATGAATATTGCGGATATGGCAAGTTATGTGTATGTGGCTGAATCGGCGATGTTGCGGACAGAAAAGCTGTTGGATCTGCGTGGAGAAGCAGCCTGTGAAGGCCAGCTGAACATGATGCGGATCTATTTTGTTGAAGCTGTGGATGCGGTTCAGAAAGCCGGGAAAGAAGCTTTATGGGCTTTCGCTGAAGGCGATGAACTGCGCATGATGATGGTGGGGCTGAGAAGATTTACAAAGATGGAGCCTTTTAACGTTAAGGAAGCCAGACAAAAGGTTGCCCAGCAAATGATCGCTGCCAATAAATATTGTTATTAAAAGAGACGATTCATAATTAAAACTGAGCGCCTGTAATCTGATTGCAGGCGTTTTTTTGTTGACAAAGACTGTTAAAAATGGTTAAAAATTGTGCTATCAGCAATAAAAGACTATTTTTGTGAATTATGTTAAAAACCAGTGCTTTGTTGGGCTTTTTTTTGATGGCGGTAGCATTTACAGCCTGCGAAAAAGACGCGCCTTATGATAAGGAAACGCAGCTGGAGATTGACGATAAGATCATTGCCGAATATTTGGTGGACAGCAATGTGACTGCCATGGAAAAGCATTCCTCGGGCCTGTATTACCACATTATCGAGCCAGGTAGCGGCAATGCCGTTTCGGAGGAAGACACGGTGACTGGCAATTATACCTTGAAAATTTTGAAGGATTCGGTACTGTTGAGCAGAAGTGCCGACAGCACTTTTAAGTTTCAGCTTCCCGGTTATATTCAGGGTTGGAAAACTGGGGTAAGTCTTATAAAGCCCGGAGGGTCAATCAGGTTAATTGTACCTTCTCCCCTTGCTTATCAACAAAGAGCCATTACAACACCCAAAATTCCACCAAATTCAATATTAGATATCACTTTAGAAATAGTTTCTGTTAAACCAAAAAAATCAAATGATTAAGAAGTTATCATTATATGCCTTTGCCTTGTTAGGCTGTTTAGTTTTATTCAATTCATGTAAAAAGGAATATGAAGATATTGAGACGGTAGACGAACGTTCGATAGCTGATTATATCGCCAAAAATAACCTGACCAATGTAAAAGATACTTTAGGTTATTATTATCAGATCCTTACACCAGGTACTGGTGCTGCGGTAGTCAATTCTGATTCGGTATATTATACCTATGATTTTAAAAATACCAGCGGTACTTCGTTTTTAAAAAGTCCGGATTATCTGGTCTCCTCAACTTTTTTGGGCTATACAGACAGGTTTACTTTTAAAATGCTACCCGCCGTTAGATACACACTGGGCAAGTTGAAAAAAGGAGG
>CBFGNP010000455.1:0-4406 GCA_965650095.1 uncultured Pedobacter sp.
CAAATGCCTTTACGATTTGCTTCGGTATCTACAAGTGGTGCCAGTTGTCCGCTGAGAAAGACAGTAAGATTTATATCCTGTACAACGGGAAAGTCTTGCAGGCCATCTCTTCAGATCGAAAAAGCAACCTGCCGGTACAGCTCCGGGATCACATCAAAACCTTTCACCAGTACTTTTTTAACCTGAGTCCAGAGGATAAGGCAATCAAAGCTTCGGTGGGTAAGTCGTTGTTTTTAGCTGATCTTTCTGCGAAAAAACAATATGATAACCTGATGGAAAGCGGTTATTACAACAACCTGATTTCTGCCAGCATTTCCCAGGAAATAGAGGTAGACAGTACAGTACTGAATATTGATGTTTATCCTTATGCCTTCACTACTTATGCCACCCAGAGGCTGATTCGCTCTAGTAGTACTGCTGTACGTAAACTGGTGACCAGGGGACAGATCCGGGACTTGAAGACCCAGACGGATGACAACCCCCATGGCTTTCTGATCCAGCGCTGGGAAATTCTGGAAAACAGGGACGTACCTAATACTTATGGTGATGCGGCTGTTCGGTAGACGTGTTGGGCAGACTTTTTCCCGTGGATTAGCTGGGAAAGTTAGTACGGCTTTGGGGACTTTACAGCTAAGGTTAGCTGGCTGGCTGAATGCTGAAACCCGGAGCTATACTTCGCACAGGTGGCTTTTACTGCTGGTCTTATTCTGTCTTGTGGTTGGTGTCTCCTGCCTTTATTTAATTATTTCATCCATTTATTAAACAAATTTTAAGCTTATGAATACAACACGTGATTCCGCTTTTTTTAAGCGACGTAAATTTTTAATGGTGATGCCGCTGTTGGTACTTCCGTTTGTGACGATGGCTTTTGCTGCTTTAGGTGGGGGCTCGAAAGCTCAGGTTGCAGAAATTCAGTTGAGTGAAGGTCTAAATACGGTGTTGCCTGATGCGCAGTTGAAGGCTAATAATGATCAGGATAAAATGAGCTTGTATGATCAGGCGCAGAGAACGTTGAAAGACTCTGTTAATCAGTCAGGTGCTGAGTTATTGGCATCCCATGCGGCGATTAATATGCCAGGAGAGGTTCGGAATGGCAAGGCAGATGCGGCTGAATTGGCGATCAATGACCGTTTGGCCCAAATTAATGCTCAGGTGAATGCACCTGCTGCTACTCCTGTTCCTTCTCGTGCGGGGAACGGATCAAGGCTTGCTTCCGGTAACGATCCATCTTTAAGTGCCGATGTGATTCGGTTAGAGAAGCTGATGCAGAATATGAAAGAACCTGTAGGGGAAGACCCGGAAATGCAGCAACTCAACTCGATGATGGATAAGATTCTGGCGATACAGAATCCGAATTTGGTTAAGCCTGCAGCGCCTGCTGGGGTAGTGGCGGACAGTGTTTTCCGTGCAATTCCTGCCATGGTGGTTGGCCCGGTTAAAGTAACGCAAGGTTCGGTGATTGAGCTGCGATTACTGGATCCAGTGATCATCAATGGGCAGCTGCTAGTTAAGGGACATTCCATATTTGGCGTTGCCGAATTCAGTAACCAGCGGATCACTTTGGAAATCAGAAATATTCGTTTAGGAACTTCAATTGTTCCGGTTTCCCTGAGTACTTATGATAAGCGTGATGGGATGCGGGGAATAAATGCGCCTGAGGCTTTACTTTCTGAAGCGGTGGGGAATGGGAGCGTGGATGCAATGAGCAGTATTGGGCTGATGGGCTTTGATCAGAACCTGGGGACACAGATTGCAGGTGCAGGTCTTGGAGCGGCTAAGGGTTTGCTGTCTAAAAAGATCAAACGGGTAAAGCAGAAGCTTGCTTCAGGTTACCAGGTATTGCTTCGGGATAATACCCGTAAGGTGAAAAAGTAGTTTAATTATTCATTTAAATTTTAGGATTATGAACGAGAAAAATTTAGAGTTTTTAAAAAATACGCTTGAACGTCTGGACTTTCCAGCGGAGGTTGGTAATAAGCTGGCTAAAGAAGTGGAAACGCAGAAGCCGGATATTAAGCTTTCTCATGAAATGAACCGTGGGAACGAGACTGTGCACTTTGATTTGAACTTCCGCAAGTCGGATACTTCGGATATGTATTTCTTTAACAATTACCAGGCGAGCTTAAAAACCCGGAATGAGGCGCATGATAAAACGCAGGAGTTCAGGATTCGTAACGGCAACAATGTGGGAGCCGATGAGGCTTTCAATTTGGTCGCTGGCAGGGCGGTGCAAAAGTCTATGGTCAATGGTGACGGCGATGCATACCAGGCCTGGCTGAAGGTGGACTTTTCACAAAAAGATACCTACGGAAATCATAAAATGGAACAATTTTCTGATCGCTATGGCTATAACCTGGAGAAGGCTTTAGATAAGTTTCCTATTGCGGAGCTGGGTCGTCCTGAAGAAAGAAAGGATCTTTTGGAATCGCTTAAAGCTGGGAATTCTACTGCGGTAAGTTTCGTTAATGACGGGAAAGAAGCTTTACTGTTTGTAGAGGCCAATCCTCGCCTGCGCACCATCAACATTAAGGATGAGAAGGGTGTTTCCGTTCGCCGCGATCAGCTGGAGCTGAAAGATCAAAGTAGGTCTGCTCAGATTTCGGAAAATAAAGATCAAAGCCATAAAGCCGGTAAAAAACAGGGTTTGTCGGTGTAGCGGTGATTACATATATTTAAACATCAATATTGACTAACATTATTTAAAAAAGAAGTATGGAATTATTTTCAAAAGTTAAGGAACTGGTAGCTACGGTTGAAGCCGATGCGGATAAGTTTTACAATTTTGGTAACAGTGCGGCTGGAACAAGAGTACGTAAAGCAATGCAGGATTTAAAAGTGATAGCCGGAGATATCCGTAAAGAGGTTACAGAGAAAAAGAACAGCAAATAAATAATTGGTGTTTTGGGAAATTAGCCCTATCTTTTTTAGGCAGGGCTAATTTATTGTATAAACTAAGTATTTTGGTTATGAGAACATTATACCTTCCAGCTCGCAAAAAAAGTGTTCTTTCTTTTCGGTTTTTGCTTTCATGATTGGCCTGCGATAAGAACAAGCTATGTCAGGACGGGAAATTCTCTTTATAGAAATCGAAACTGGTTTCCAAGCAAGGTCTAAGATCCAAATCGTTGACGCCGACCTGCAGATAGTTACCAGCTAATGATTGAAAATAATCCAAGCCGCGACCCATTTTTATATTCCAGCCATTATTTAGCTTTATCTCCCGGTCGTGTAAGACCGGATTAAACTTAAAACGAAATTCGATATCATGTTCAAAAAGGTTATCGGCGAGCTGATCGAATATTAAGGTGTTATCTTTTAGTTGGCCCTCGTCCTCAGAACCGGTTACCAATAGGATTTTTTTACAATCACCTACTTTGACGGCCATCTCACAAAAGCGAATAAAGTTCTGAACCTGATGTTTTTGCCGGATATAAGGATCTTCTATCGTGATCTCGGTAGCGCCAATAATATAGTCTTTAAAAACCACGTCAAAGCCGTAGCCGATATCTCCATAATAAATTTTAAGGCGTTTTTCCCCCAGGGGCTCTATTTCTGGCCCCTTAATGGTTGTGGCCTGCGCAACAAAAGGTATTGTGATTTCCGGTTCAGCTGGCATTTTCAACACTTGTCGAGGATTTTGCGTGGCCTTGGCAAGTTTACTTTCAGGACAAAAAACCTCAACCTCCTTACCAGAGTCGGTAAAGTAAGACAAATCGATCAACGCAAATTCATCGTCTGGTTTCCGTTTATTCATTTGCTCCTTCACCCGTCGTCTGCCTTCAATTGCATATTCGGTCAATTCTGCAAACTCTTTTTCTGATGGTTTACCCGATGGATGAATGATCTTTAATAATGCTGTAACCGTCTTTTTTATGGCCAGCTCATCCCGGCCCTGGACGCTAGAGCCCAGTTTTAAGCGGGTATTCACAATATCTATATAATCTTTATTGTGCTTGAACAAATAATGAAACGCTTCTGCCATGTAGTCCGTGATCAACCCGAAGCTTTGCGTGAAGAATTTATTATCAATTTTTGGAATTTCCCAACCTGGCATAAAAAAGAAAAACCGGTCCTGGATAGCTAAATCAAATGCTTTGGGGAGCGTGGTAAAAAGATCATGCTCATAGGAATTAACCAACTGATCAATGGATTGGTCGATATTGCCGACGAACGAAAAGCTGGAATTGGCGATTACTTCCTGCCCCCTTGAAAAGCGACCATTAGCCATGTAATCTTTCATGATCTGGATCGTGTCGGAATCCTTGATCTTCATATTCCCCACTTCATCAAAGGCAATATTGTCCCAAAAACCTACCGCGCCAACTTTTTTCCGAGCATTGTTGTAAAGTAAGGTGGCTGTACTTGCCTGACCACCACTTAAAAGGGTGGAGTAAGGAGAAAATTCT
>CBFGNP010000456.1:0-4396 GCA_965650095.1 uncultured Pedobacter sp.
ATGAATCCACATGTTGATTCCTTTTTTGACAAGCCCGACAAGTGGCAGAAGGAATATCGGGAGCTTAGAAGGATTGCTCTTGACTGCGGGCTGATGGAAGAATTGAAATGGCGTCACCCCTGTTATACCCTTAGGGGAAATAATATCATTCTGATACACGGGTTCAAAGACTACTGCGCACTTTTGTTTTTTAAAGGTGCCTTGCTGCAGGACACGAACAACATTCTTATACAGCAGACAGCGCATGTACAATCGGCACGACAGATAAGGTTCGTCAATCCTGAGCAGATCAGGAAACTGGAGCCCGTCATTAAAGCGCATATTTATGAAGCCATTGAAGTGGAAAAAGCTGGCCTGAAGGTCAACATGAAAAAAACTGAGGATTTTGCGGTACCGGAAGAACTTCAGGATAAGTTAGATGAGATGCCAACCCTGAAACATGCGTTTGAGTCCTTAACACCGGGTAGACAAAGGGCCTACCTGTTTTATTTTTCACAGGCTAAACAACCCAAAACCCGTGCAGCAAGAATTCAAAAATATTTGGAGAAAATCCTTGCCGGAAAGGGATTGGATGATGAATGACCACAACCATCTAACTTAAATAAGATATATGAAATCGAATAGCAAAAAAGAACTATTGGCAGAGCAGGGCGAAACACTTTTAAAAATATTGGAAATCCGATTTGAAAAAAACAGAAACCGACATCTGGATCTTACATGGGCAAAAGTGCAAGCAAAGCTGGAGGCCAATCCTGAAAAACTGTGGACACTCGATGAGATGGAAAGCACTGGCGGTGAACCGGATGTTGTCGGTTATGATGAAAAAACGGACGAGTACACTTTTTATGATTGTTCGGCAGAAAGTCCTAAAGGACGGAGAAGTACTTGTTACGATGGTGAGGCGCTAGCCTCGAGAAAAGAACATAAGCCAAACAATAGTGCTATTGACATGGCAGCAGCCATGGGCATTGAGATTTTAACAGAAGAGCAATATCGGGCACTGCAGCAACATGGGGACTTCGATACAAAAACATCGAGCTGGGTGCAAACCCCTGCTGACATCAGAAAACTCGGCGGCGCCTGCTTTTGTGACCGTCGTTACAACCATGTCTTCTTATATCACAATGGTGCAGAGTCTTATTATGCAGCCAGGGGGTTCCGTGGTTCGCTAAGGGTTTAAATAAAAAAAGAGTCCATCAGGTTTTCATCATCTTTTTTTGGTTTTTAGTAATAGGGCATTCGCAACTTTCCTTGCGCCGTTATGATCCCATCTTTTGTTATCTGTTGGATAATTTATGACGCCATTGTCGGATTGACCCTTAATCCAAAACGTGGTGGAGCCTCCTCCATCGAGATTAATTCCATCCCGGGCGTTTAACCACCTCATTATTTTGCTGAGTTCAAAAAGACTCATACCTGCTGAATTTTCATTTCTTCCATCTATAGTGATCAGCAAAATTCTTTTGTTCCCGGCCCGTACAATTGCCGTACGCGGATGCCGGGTAAGCACAAATGTTGTAGAATCTAAATGTTCCTGTTTGCCTTGAAGGAAAAGCAGAGGCCCCGTAAGCATGACATCCTCTCCTTCCAGCCACTGTTCCCAGTCTTCCGATCCATCCCATTTTTGGATGGATATTTTCCCTTTATTGATAAGTATTGCTGCTTTTTGATGTTTTACATCCCTCCGGCCTGTCGCAGAAAGCTTATTTTCCGCTATTGTTTTCCCTTCAGATCTGATATAATCTACAGAGCCTCCTTCTTTTACATTGAAAAATGAACCGTTAATACCGGCGGTCGCCCCACTTCTTTCTCCAAATTCCGCAACGGGTCTAAGCTCCTTTTCTTCATAGCCGATAAAAAAACGATTGCGTTTTCGCAGCTTTACTTCCAGTATATTAACATTTTGGTTAGCTCCAAAAAGATCTTCATGATTAAAGTGATGGCTTTTCCAAACTACACCGGGTGCAATTTTCCTCGTTTCAAATGTTGCATTGACAAAAGATACTGAATCTTTATCCTGTGCAAGTGCAGAAGAACCTATGAAGAAAGCAATGGTAGGAAACAACATTACTCTTTGTAATTTTTTAAGTTCAAGCATATGCTAATATATTCTATTTCGTATACTTTTTAATAAGCTATTACAATTGACTCTCCACAACAAGGCCTTCATCCTTTAACTTTTTGTCATTTTGATGAGATTTTAATCCCGTTTTATACCCCTTTAAAGCATAAAAGCTAATAAATGCGTAACAAGGAAGCAGCATCCAGTAAGCCTGCCCCGGATTAAACAGATCGGCCAAATGCCCATACAGCAATGGAAGTAAGGCTCCTCCACCAATGGCCATTACCAGTAAAGAAGATCCTGTTTTCGTAAACCTGCCTAAACCGTTAATGGCCAGCGGCCATATTGCAGGCCACATTAAAGAATTTGCCAAGCCTAAGAGCGCAATAAACAGTACAGCAGATTGACCTTTTACGAATAGTGCCAGCAGCACAAGCCCCATGCCAGCGAAAGATGAGGTAATTAAGGCCTGTCGCTGGCTAAAATACCTGGGTACACAAATAATTCCGAAAATATAGCCAAGCAGCATTCCACACAAAGTGAAACTGGTAAAGAATTTAGCAGTCGACAGTGGAATTCCCTGAAACTTACCAAAATTGATAATGGTGTCCGCAGCAATGACTTCTACGCCTACATAGAGAAAAAGTGTAAATACCCCTAACAGCAGATGTGGAAATTGCAGAATACTTGTTTTAGTTTCCCCCGGAGACTTTGCCTCAGGCTCTTGTTGGTCAGTATTGATGTCGGGTAAACCCGAAAAGTAAACCCCTATTGCCAGTAAGGCCAACACTATTGCCATAATGATGTAGGGCAATATTACCCTTTGGGCAAGCGCATCCAAAAATTCTTGTTTCTGAATTATATTCATTACAGAAATCCTTGCCTCTATGTTATCGGTCCCCTTTAATGCGACTGCCCCCAAAATTAAGGGTGCAATTATACCGGCTATACCATTGCAGATTCCCATAATACTCATTCTTCGGACAGCGCTTTCCTTAGGGCCGAGGATCGTTACATATGGATTAGAAGCGGTTTGTAAGATAGCCAGCCCGGTTCCCTGTACAAACAGTCCCGTAAGAAATAAGCCATACGTCCTGGAAAGCGCTGCAGGGATAAAGAGGAGTGTGCCGATAGACATCACGATCAACCCGGCAAACATTCCGTTTTTGTAACCGGTAATTTTAAGTATACCTGCGGCAGGCAATGCCATAATGAGGTAAGATATATAGAAAGCAAATGTGACCAGGTAAGACTCGAAATTGCTCAGTTCACAGGCCAATTTGAGATATGGAATAAGTACAGAACCCAGCCAGGTCACAAAACCGAACACAAAGAACAACCCTCCTATAATAAATATTGCCTTGTTATTATCCTGATAACCTCCTTGTGCGGTTACCGGAGATGTGGTATTCATTCCCATACTTAACGATTCTTCTCCTTAATACTTCCGACTATTCTGGTTAAAATATCTGTGGGTGGTAAACCAGGCTGTCCATACCAAAAAAAGGATGCATTGCCTTCATAGACCCCGGTTTTAATGTGCCATCCATTAGGAAGATAGCTGGACACATCGTTGCAGTAACCTGAGACGGTCACCATCTGATCCGGCCATAATTCCCGTATGGCAGGACCGTATTCTGTAACTGCTTCCCTGGACAAGCCAACGTATTTCCATTTACCGATATTAATCGTCTGAACGTACTCTGGCAATGTATTTCTGACTGTCCCATTAGCATATCTGTCCAGCATAAGATCTGCCCATCTGACGTTCTTTTCTGCTTCTACATTTCCCGGCAGGACTGTATTCTTTTCTTTAAATTCCCGTACTTCTTCTACTGACATAGGCTTAACCGGAATACTTATGGAATCAAGAAAAAAAGAGATGTCGCCTTCTATTTTTTGCATTGGCGCTTTTAACACCTTAAGAACATCTTCGGCCAGTTCCGTACCAGTTTCTATATAGCTCGTGGAAACGGGGTTGATATCGCCTGCACAGCCTTGTAGAAATACCGATTGTTTTACACCCATTTTATCTTCCACAAGCAGCCTGCTAACGGCCGGATAATTGGCGTTGAGGGTAAAAGACTCCAGGTCCTCATTTTTAAATACAGGATGACAACCGGCAGAAAAAAGCACCGTAGTCGTTGCCTTATCAAGATCGAGAATCTTGATAACATCGAGCGTAGTATCGTATGGCTTTTCCGGATTTTGGTTCGGTCTTCTGTTGTGGCCAATATGTGTATCTCCTCTTCCTATGTATATATCCGACGGGGAAATGGCGTCTACTGCCTGTTCAATGACCTGAATTATCTTTTTCTTAACGATATGGTTTAA
>CBFGNP010000457.1:0-4393 GCA_965650095.1 uncultured Pedobacter sp.
GATATCTGCCTCTGACAGAAATAGATAACAGCCCCAGAAAAGAAACAAGCATAAACAAAATGGGCCTGTTTTATGATAAGATTGAACTGCTTGATAAAAAGTTTAGGCCATTCCCGTTAAAGAAAACCGGATTCTGGCATCTTCCCATTGCTTAAAGGCTGAAGCAGGAGCTGTAGGCACAACTGTTGCCAACAGTTCTCAAATCCCTGCAAATCGCAGCGGGAAGCATTAGTTTGGAATCTTTATGTTCTGAGTGGACAGCGGATTCTTCCGGGACTTCGCTGTTAAAAGAATGACTTAAATTTCTTATTACCCAAATAATTAAATCTCCAGGCCTATCTTTTCCGGAATAATGAGCACCGGACGATGCGTTTTATAGAGTATCTCGTCGATTTCTGTGCAAAAAAGGTAGTCATTGTTCCTTGCCGGACGTCCCCCCATAACGATCATAACGATATCTTCTTTTTCAAGTATTCCGCAGACGTTGTCAGATAAACTGCCCTCACCCGAACAGCTTTTGATGATGGGCTGAAAACTGCTCTCGTGATTTATTTTTAATAGCTCCAGCAGCCTTTTCTTTTCACTTTCAAAGTGCCTGTCGATCTCTGATAGGTATTTAGTGTTCTCCATTTGGGCACTCGACTGCTCATTACCTGTTAAGGGGTAGGCGTGCAAAAGCATCAGGTTCAGCCCAAGTTTTGCAGCGAGTTTTAGCGCTGCATCTGTAGCGTTTTTATCCCTGTTGCTGAATTCTGTAAGCATTAGGATCATCTTTGCAGATGTTTTTTTCTTGGTGTTCATGATTTTCCTGTTTATAAAATAAATATGGCTAAAAATAATGCTGCAAATGCTGACCAGTATCATCCCGCAGGTTGATTGGAATCATAACTGTTCCGGGCAGATGCTGTAATTTTGTATACGGTTCAAGATTTTTCGAAAACCTCGGTAATTCATCATGACCTGTCAAAGGGTTATTTGCGCTGTAAATATTGTGACCGCCATTCTGGATTTTTTCAGTATTCAATTTTTGGAAGACTTAAAGTATATACTCCAGCTTCATTATGCATATTTCTTCGATACCAGGGGCTTAAAATCTATAAATTATGAAAAAGGAACATTCAATAAAGGGTATAAGGCCAATTCTTCCGATGATGTTGATTTCAGGAATAATGATGATACTTATAGGGATTTATGTACTCATAAGCCCATCAGAGGCATACTTCTCATTAAGCCTAATCTTGGCCACGGGCTTATGTTTATCTGGTTTTTTTCATTTATATCTGGCATTTACATTTCGCAGAAGGATTTCAGGTTGGTTATGGCTATTGAGCGGGGCAATCATAGATATTGCATTAGCAGCTTACCTGTTTTATTTCCCTATGCTCACCATGATCCTTTTACCTGTTTTGATTGGAATTTGGTTACTGTTAAGGGGTTTTATGGAAATAGGAAGGTCGTTAGGTACTGCAGCATATTCAGGTCGGCATTGGATTATCTTTCTAATACCTGGCCTGGTTATCCTCATTTTTTCTTTTTTAATCCTTGATAATCCGCTTATGGGCATGATCAACATTGTCTCCTGGATGGCCCTTTTATTTATTACCTCAGGCCTGTTGAGAATCTTTTTTTCGCTTAGGTTATTCAAGTCTGCAAATGCGCTTAGCTAATTTTGTTAAATCTGAAGCAAATTGCCGATTTAAAATGTATCTGA
Source organism: uncultured Pedobacter sp. (assembly GCA_965650095.1). Classification (GTDB taxonomy): domain Bacteria; phylum Bacteroidota; class Bacteroidia; order Sphingobacteriales; family Sphingobacteriaceae; genus Pedobacter. The sequence goes on from CBFGNP010000457.1 coordinate 1,712, forward strand.
AAAATAGCCTGCTGAGATAATCTCCGGTTTTGCGGAGCTTATAACTGCTGGGTAAAGCTCTTTGTATCAAAATCATCTATTATAATGACTTAGGTCATATTTTCTTTTTTACTCAAGTGATAAATTTGAAATGACATACCTTTTGTTATGGGCTAAGGCAGCTAAATCAAAATCAGTAAAAATGATGATCAAAAATTACGGGGCTCTGCTGGAACGGAGTGTACGCCGGAGTGGTTTTGGAATATCAAAACTGGCGCGTAAATTAAAAGTATCGCGTCCAACGGTATATCAATGGTTCAAGGAAGAAAATCTTGATGCTTTGACCATTGTAAAGATTGAAAATACCATTGGAGTAAACTCTGTTATGGCTTTAGAGGAAATTTACGGGTTCTCGGTTCAATCTATTGAGCCCGAATTAGATATATCCGTTTCGTCAATCGCAGAAGATGCGGAAGTCAGATACTGGATAGCGCGCTACATCAGATTATTGGAAAAATATAATGGGGTATTAATAAATAAAAAAATACAAAAAAAATGTGTCAAGGTTTGGTGAATATCCCCTGAACGCCCTTCTTTTCAATCTCATCATGCTTATTCTGCTTTTAGGTTAATATTTCTTCTTTCGCTTCTTTAATATCTGAAGAGCAGTGGGTAAAATCGATCATGGATTTTTTTTGATTGAACTAAAATAGTGTTATAAAACGTTGCAAAAATAATTCACTGATAATGAAGATCAATACTTTTGGGCTTAGCGGTTTGAGCGATATTCAGGTAAAAGCCTCCCGGGAAAAGTACGGCAGAAATGTCTTGTCCTATAAAAAGGAAAACGCCTTCCTGGATGCCCTGAAAAGAATCATAAAGGAGCCAATGGTTATCTTGTTGTTGGCCGCTTCCCTGATTTATTTTCTCACCGGAAAACCTGGTGATGGTATTTTTCTTTTCCTTGCAGTAGTAATTGTTGCAACCATCTCACTCTTTCAGGATTCGCGGAGCCGAAACGCCCTGAAAAAATTACAGGATTTTTCGCAACCCAAATGCAGTGTGATTAGAAACGGGGAGGTGCAGGAGATAAGCTCAGCGGATCTCGTTATCGGGGATTACCTGATGGTTGAAGAAGGGAAATCAATAACGGCTGACGCAGTGATTGTTCATGCTAATGATTTCTCTGTTAATGAAAGCGTACTCACCGGTGAATCTCTGGCTGTTTATAAAGACAGCTCTTCAGACGGAAATTTAATTTTTCACGGAACCACCGTTGCAAGCGGCCTTGCTATTGCCACGGTACAGGCTATCGGAAATAAAACCCAACTGGGCAGGATCGGGAAAAGCCTGGAGTCTATAAAAGAAGAAAAAACACCACTTGAGCTGCAGATAAACAGTTTTGTTAAAAAAATGGTAATGGTTGGTGGGATTGTATTCCTCGCCGTGTGGTTAATAAACTACCTCCGCTTTCCGCATATTTTGGACAGCCTGATCAAAGCCCTGACACTGGCAATGAGCATTTTGCCGGAAGAAATTCCGGTGGCATTTACAACCTTTATGGCATTGGGTGCCTGGCGTATGATGAACATGGGGATCATCGTCAAGCAAATGAAAACCGTTGAGACCCTTGGCAGTGCCTCAATTATTTGTACCGATAAAACCGGAACCCTGACCGAGAACAGGATGAGCCTGACAAAAATATATGCCCTGCAGACCAATCAAATCTGTGATGTAGAAGATCATCTATTCGATTCGGCCAGCCAGGAAATCTTAACCCTGGGCATGTGGGCCAGTGAACCCATACCTTTCGATCCGATGGAAGTCGCCCTACATGATGCCTATCTGAAAAATTCAGCAAAAGATGAGCGCGCAGAATTCCATATGATTCATGAGTATCCGCTGGGAGGGAAGCCCCCGATGATGACCCACCTGTTTGAAAATTCCCATGGACAGCGGATTATCTCAGCTAAAGGGGCTCCGGAAGCGCTTATGATGGTAAGTCACCTCAGCGGGATCCAAAAACAGAACGTCAATGAAGCGATTTTTTCTTTAGCTAAAGAAGGTTACCGCGTTTTGGCGGTAGGAGAGGCGAGCTTTGAAGGGAATAATTTTCCAAAAAACCAGCAGGAATATGAATTTTCATTTAAAGGTCTCCTTGCTTTCTATGATCCGCCAAAGAAAAACATCAGCGCTGTACTGGATGCCTTTTACGCTGCGGGTATTTCTGTTAAGATTATCACAGGCGATAATGCACAAACCACAGGCGCCATTGCAAAGCAAATTGGTTTCAGGGGTGCTGAAGATTGTATAGGCGGCGATGAGCTGATGTCGCTCTCCTTAGCACAGCTTGGTGAAAAAGTTAAATCCGTAAATATTTTTACCCGAATGTTTCCTGAGGCCAAGCTAAAAATCATCAATGCCATTAAAGCCAATAAAGAAATAGTAGCCATGACCGGTGACGGGGTGAATGACGGACCTGCATTGAAAGCTGCACATATTGGTATCGCCATGGGTAAAAAAGGAACTGAAATTGCCAAGCAGGCGGCCTCATTGATATTGCTCGAGGACGATTTATCCAAGATGGTGGATGCGGTGGCGATGGGCAGGCGCATTTATGCAATTCTAAAAAAGGCTATACAGTATATTATATCCATTCATATTCGCATTATTTTAACCGTGTTTATACCGTTGGCAATGGGC
>CBFGNP010000458.1:0-4388 GCA_965650095.1 uncultured Pedobacter sp.
CAATTGATCAGTATCCAATCCTTCAGCAGGGAAGAGGGTAAGACCGCTGATGCAATTGAGCAGTTCCTGCAGCAGCGAAATATACAAACAAACCGTAAGCTGAATAATGTATGGGCTTACAATAAGCATTTTGATGCGGCGAAGCCAACTTTACTGTTAAATTCCCATCATGATACGGTGAAACCAAATTCCGGCTATACACGTGATCCTTACGACGCGGCAACGGAAGATGGCAAATTGTACGGTCTGGGTAGTAATGATGCTGGAGGATGCCTGGTGTCACTTATCGCCACTTTTCTATATTACTTTGAAGCGGAAGGCCTGGCGTATAACATCTGTTTAGCTGCAACGGCCGAAGAAGAGATTTCGGGCAATAATGGTCTGGAGTGTGTACTTCCAGACCTGGGAGAACTGGAGTTTGCCATTGTAGGCGAGCCCACTCAAATGAACCTGGCCATTGCAGAGCGTGGTCTTCTGGTACTGGACTGTATTTCGTATGGCAAAGCAGGACATGCAGCACGGGAAGAGGGCGACAATGCCATTTATAAAGCATTGAAAGATATCGACTGGTTTCGCAATTATCGCTTTTCAAAAGTATCGGAAATGTTTGGCCCGCTAAAAATGTCAGTTACGATTATTAATGCCGGTTCGCAGCACAATGTGGTACCTGCAACCTGTAGCTTTACGGTTGATGTGCGGGTAACAGATGCTTATACGAACGAAGAGGTGTTAAAAATCATCCGTACAAACGTGGATTGTGAGGTAAAAGCCCGATCAGTAAGGCTAAAACCCTCTTCCATTGACAAAGGGCACCAGATCGTGAAATCTGGCCTGGCATTGGGAAGAACAACTTATGGTTCTCCTACCACCTCAGATCAGGCGTTGCTGAATATTCCTTCACTGAAAGTAGGGCCGGGAGATTCTGCAAGATCACACATGGCGGATGAGTATGTTCATATCAACGAGGTCGAAGAAGGTATTGAGCTTTATATAAAAATGCTTGAACCCGTTTTAAAAGGGGAAGGCATTTAATTTTAAAAACTAGTCTCCCTAAAGGGAGCGTAATACGAGATACATGAAGATCTGGCAAAAAAACATTGATGTTAATAAGGATATTGAAACATTTACAGTAGGTAAGGACAGGGAACTGGATCTGCAAATGGCTGCTTTTGACGTTCTGGGCTCACTCGCGCATGTAGAAATGCTCGAAAGCATTGGCTTGCTTACCGCGGAAGAACTTGCCGACATACAACTGGAACTGAAGAACATTTATGCGGAAATAGCTGCTGGAAAGTTTGTGATTGAAGATACGGTGGAAGATGTGCACTCACAGGTGGAGTGGTTGCTCACGCAACGAATAGGGGAGGCAGGTAAGAAGATACATAGCGGACGATCGCGTAACGACCAGGTGCTGGTCGACCTGAAACTGTACTTTAGAAGCTGTATTGAAGAACTGGTGGGAAACACCAATGTCCTGTTCGGACAGTTGATCGCATTGAGCAATACCCATAAAGATAAGTTGCTGCCAGGTTATACGCACTTGCAGATTGCCATGCCTTCTTCATTCGGGCTATGGTTTGGGGCCTATGCGGAAAGCCTGGTGGATGATATGGAGCTAATGCTGGCCGCCTGGAAGGTCTGTAATAAAAACCCGCTCGGCTCTGCTGCAGGTTATGGCTCCTCATTTCCTTTAAACAGAACCATGACCACACAGCTGCTGGGCTTCGACCGTTTGAATTACAATGTGGTCTATGCGCAAATGGGCAGGGGTAAAACAGAACGGATATTGGCACAGGCGATGTCGTCTGTTGCAGCATCCTTAGCAAAAATGGCCATGGATGTTTGCCTGTTCATCAATCAGAATTTTGGATTCATCAGTTTTCCGGATGAGCTGACTACCGGATCGAGCATCATGCCCCATAAAAAGAATCCGGATGTATTTGAATTGATCCGTTCCCGCTGCAATAAGATTCAGGCTTTGCCCAATGAGATCGCTTTAATGATCACAAACCTGCCTTCAGGCTATCACCGGGACCTTCAGCTGTTGAAAGAAAATCTGTTTCCGGCGATAACGTCTTTAAATGAGTGTCTGGAGATGACCACTTTTATGCTGCAGCATATCCATGTTAAGGATCACATTCTGGACGACAAAAAATACGCTTATTTGTTTAGCGTAGAAGTTGTAAATGAACTTGCTTTAAACGGTACGCCTTTCAGAGAAGCTTATAAAATTGTTGGCGAGTCTATTGATAATGGTACTTTTGTTCCCGGTAAGGCAGTAAATCATACCCACGAAGGAAGTATAGGGAATCTGTGCAATGCCGAGATCGAGAACATGATGGCTGAAGTATTGTCACAGTTTAAATTTGAGACGACGCATACTGCGATAGCGAAATTGCTGGCTTAAGCCAGTTGATACCAAATTAGAAGGCCGGAGGATCATCAGATTTCCGGCCTTTTTGTTATTTAAACTCTGATGTTTTATGGAATTCAATATCAGGATAATCCCGCATGGTCATATTGATCATGAATTCGTTATCTGCAAGGTAAACCGGATTGCCGTCTTTATCTTCACCAATATGCTGTTGTTTTCTTTTTAGAAATTCTGCAAGTTTGGTCTTGTCTTTTGAGGTCACCCAATTTGAACGGGTATAACTTAGCATCCTGAACGCAGCTTTTGCGCCGTATTCATGCTCGAGGCGAAAGGCGATCACTTCAAACTGCAGTTCACCTACTGCTCCAACCACCTTACGGTTTCCGGGCTGCATGATAAACAATTGTGCTACGCCTTCTTCAGTAAGCTGTTGTATGCCCTTTTCCAGCTGTTTCGTCTTTAATGGATCTCTGTTCTCCAGTTCCTTAAATATCTCAGGAGAGAAGCTGGGAATGCCTTTAAATTGAAGCCTTTCTCCTTCAGTCAGCGTATCTCCTATTTTGAAGTTGCCACTGTCGTACAGGCCAACCACATCACCCGGCCAGGCCTCTTCAACAATGCTCTTTTCGTTGGCCATGAAGTCCATGGGATTGGAGAATTTTAGCTTTTTATCCTGGCGCGTATGGTAGTAGAACTTGTTGCGTTCAAATTTGCCGGAACAGATTCTCAGGAAGGCAATCCTGTCCCGGTGCTTAGGATCAAGATTGGCATGGATCTTAAATACGAAGCCAGAGAAGTTCTTTTCTTCTGCTGCCACCTCACGTTGTTCGGCGTCACGTCCTTTAGGACTCGGAGCGATATTGATAAAGGTATCCAGGAGTTCCTTAATCCCAAAATTATTGATGGCACTGCCAAAAAATACCGGGGCTAACAAGCCTTCTGTATACATGCTTTTGTCCAGATCTCCATAAACGCCATGTACCAGCTCAAGGTCGCCTTTTAACCCGCCAAGCTCCTTAGGCTTTAAGAATTTAGTCAGCTTCTCATCGTTCAGGTCGTTCACTTCAATAACGGGCTCACTGATTTTTGTTTTATCCGGCTCAAACAGATTTAAGTGTTTGTTATAGATGCTGTAGACGCCCTTAAAGGTATGTCCCTGACCAATAGGCCAGGATAATGGGCAGAGGCTGATGTTCAACTTGCTCTCTATTTCATCCAGCAGATCGAAGGCATCCTTACCTTCACGGTCCATTTTATTGATGAAGATAATTACCGGGGTATTGCGCATTCTGCACACGGACATCAGTTTTTCGGTTTGTTCTTCCACACCCTTTACGCAGTCTACGACCAGGATTACACTGTCTACGGCCGACAATGTCCGGTAAGTGTCTTCCGCGAAATCCTTGTGGCCGGGTGTATCTAAAATATTGATGCGCTTATTTTTATATTCAAAGCCCATAACAGAAGTAGCTACCGAGATTCCGCGCTGTTTTTCAATTTCCATGAAGTCAGAGGTGTTACTTTGGTTGGCCTTGTTGCGCTTTACCGCTCCGGCTGTATTAATGGCACCGCCAAAAAGCAGGAATTTTTCTGTTAAGGTGGTTTTACCGGCATCCGGGTGACTGATGATGGCGAATGTTTTTCGTTTTTCTATTTCTGGGTGAATCATAAAGAATTAAGCCTGTGCGCTTGATGCGGCTGCAAAGATAATTATAATATATAAAAGAAAAACCGGCGATTACAATCGCCGGTTTTTCAGAATTAGCCTGGTTGATTAGCCTCTTCCCCCGCCACGGCTGGGTCTTGAGCCTCCGGATCCCCTGCCTTCGCTACTTCTTGAAGGCTGCGGACTTTGTTGTACCCGTTCAGGTCTTTGCATTTGAGGCTGTGCCGGCCTGCTTTCCTGACGCTGTGGTTGCTCCTGCCTTGGCTGAGGGCGTGGTGCTTCCGCTCTTTGCATTGGGCGTTCAGCGCGTTGCTGACGCTCTGCTCGTTGCTGACGCTCCATTTGTTG
>CBFGNP010000459.1:0-4384 GCA_965650095.1 uncultured Pedobacter sp.
ATTGACAAATCATTTTTTAATGAAGAATAAAATAGACTTACTAAGGGATAAAATAAATCAGGCTCATGCCGGTGGCGGAGCGGCAAGAATAGAAAGTCAGCATAAAAAAGGTAAGCTTACTGCAAGAGAAAGAATTCACTTTTTAATGGACGAAAATTCTTTTGAAGAGATCGGCATGATGGTTACGCATCGCAGCACCGATTTTGGGATGGAGCGCGAAAAATATTTAGGCGATGGTGTGGTGACAGGATATGGCAATATCAACGGGCGACTCGTTTATGTGTTCTCGCAAGACTTTACCATATTTGGTGGCTCCTTGTCAGAAACCCACGCAGAAAAGATTTGTAAGATCATGGATATGGCTATGAAAAATGGGGCTCCCTTGATCGGTTTGAATGACAGCGGTGGGGCGCGCATTCAGGAAGGCGTAGTTTCTTTGGGAGGTTACGCTGACATCTTTTACAGAAATGTTCAGGCTTCTGGCGTGATCCCTCAGTTGTCGGCCATTATGGGCCCTTGCGCGGGGGGCGCAGTATATTCCCCGGCAATTACCGATTTTACATTGATGGTTGAACATACTTCATACATGTTTGTGACCGGCCCCAATGTTGTTAAAACAGTAACCCATGAAGAGGTCAGTTCTGAAGAGCTGGGAGGCGCATCTACTCATGCTACTAAATCTGGTGTAACACATTTTGCATGTGCCAATGAGCTTGATGCCATTAACCACATCAAGAGATTACTGAGTTACATGCCACAAAATTGCGAGGAAATACCCGCACAATTACACTACGAAGCGGCCAATGAAAGCCGGCCAGCCTTGAATGACATCATGCCTCAGAATGCCAATCAGCCCTATGATGTAAGGGATATAATCGAAGAAATCACCGACAGCGAAAGCTTTTTGGAGGTACATTCAGCCTATGCCGAAAATATTGTAGTAGGCTTTGCACGTTTGGCGGGCAGAAGCATCGGTATAGTAGCTAACCAGCCTGCTTTCCTTGCTGGGGTTCTCGACAATCACGCCTCAACAAAAGCGGCCAGGTTTGTCCGCTTTTGTGACTGCTTTAATATACCCCTGCTTGTTTTCGAAGATGTTCCCGGTTTCCTGCCCGGAACAGATCAGGAATGGAATGGCATCATTACCAATGGGGCCAAATTGCTTTATGCCTTTAGTGAAGCCACCGTGCCTCGCATTACGGTTATCACAAGGAAAGCTTATGGCGGTGCATATGACGTCATGAACTCTAAGCATATAGGAGCAGATTTAAACTACGCCTGGCCAACAGCAGAAATTGCTGTAATGGGTGCAAAGGGTGCCGCAGAAATCATTTTCAAGAAGGAGATTGCCGCTGCTGCACAGCCTGAAGAAAAATGGCTCGAAAAAGAAAAACTCTACTCGGATACTTTTGCAAATCCTTACCGAGCTGCCGAACGTGGTTTTGTAGATGAAGTAATTGAACCCGGCCAAACACGTAATAAATTAATTAAAGCATTCAAAATGCTTGAAAATAAAGTTGTAAATAATCCACGTAAAAAACACGGCAATATCCCCTTGTAATGCAGCTTAGCCGTATCGACGTCTTATTGATGGCCTGCTGTACCGGACTGATTGTAGCAAACATCTACTATTGCCAGCCCTTAGTGATATTGATGGCTCAGGAATTTAATCTGACGGAAAGCCGTGCGGGAAGGGTCACCTATTTAACGCAGGCAGGTTATGCACTGGGTTTATTCTTAATCGTGCCGCTTGGCGATATGTTTGAGCGCCGCCGACAAATATTAATGATAACTGCTGTTGCCGTAGCGGCTTTATTAATGGCTGCTTTTTCGCACACCTTTCTCTTGCTGCAGGTTGCGTGCGTGTTAATTGGAGCGAGCTCTATCATCCCTCAACTGATTTTACCAATGGCCGCGAATCTAAGCTCCGATGAAAAAAGAGGATCCACGATCGGTATCATTATGAGCGGATTACTTATAGGCATATTGGCATCAAGAGCACTTAGTGGAAGTATTGGTTTTCTTTGGGGATGGCGGAGCATTTATTTTATTGCCGCTGGAATCTGTTTACTCCTCCTCTTATTAATGGCTAAGCGCTTCCCACAAAGCAGACCAACATTTAATGGCAGCTATAAAGCATTAATGTGGTCTATGTGGCATTATGTGAAAACGCAGCCCGTACTGCGTGAGGCATCCATGATCAACTTCCTGGCTTTTGCAGTGCTCAGTGCATTCTGGACAACCATGGTCTTGTTCCTGGCGAATCCGCCCTTTAGCTTCCAAACCTTACAGATCGGATTATTCGGCATCGCCGGAGCCGCAGGTGCACTTGCCGCTCCATTGGTGGGTAAATTAAGCAGCGGCAAGAAGTCCCGTAAAAGCGTAATTACCGGACTGGCTTTACAGCTGATAAGCATTACGGCTTTTTATTTTACAGGAAGCCATTTGTATTTGTTTGTCGCCGGAATAATTTTGATTGATATTGGTCAGCAAGCCATTCATGTAACCAATCAAACAAGGATCTACGCTTTGGTACCCGAGGCAAGAAACCGTTTGAATACGATATTTATGTCCTTTAGTTTTGTTGGCGCTGCTGTGGGCTCTGCACTTGGGCTGTGGCTGTGGGATAAAGGCCAGTGGCCTATATTCTGCCTGGGCCTCGCCCTCGTTGTCACTTTGAATATCATCATTTACAACTTTTACAGCTATAAAATAAAAGGCTATGATGGAAAAAGTACAGATTGAACAGATCAGATTCGATTTAACCTGGAAAATCAGGCACGAGGTGATGTATCCAGACCTTCCTTATGATGTAATTAAGCTGGAAAATGATGAAAATGGCATCCACTTTGGGCTATACGTCGATCACCAACTAACGGCTGTCGTCTCCCTGTTTAATACCGGAAAGGTCAGTCAATTCAGAAAATTCGCTACCCTTACCAGTGCGCAGGGCAAAGGTTATGGTACCATGTTGCTAAATCATATCATTAACTACGTAAAAGATATGGGCTCAGAAAAATTATGGTGTAATGCGCGGATTTCAGCAGCTAATTTTTATAGTAAATTTGGATTTAAACAGACAAACCAACGGTCTGTGAGTAATGGCATTGACTTTGTCATTATGGAGTTAGAACTTAACAATTAACTTTGGGCTTGATGCCTGATTTATATATTTGCTTACAATAAAAACAAAATAATGGCTAAAACGAAAGACGACAAGCAGAAACATGTTGCTGTGGTTACTAAAAAATCACTGCAATTTTTTGAAGAATATATCAATAACCCCTCTCCAACCGGCTTTGAATATCCTGGCCAGAAATTGTGGCTCGACTATTTAAAACCCTACATTGATGAAAGTTTTATAGACAACTATGGCACTGCCGTAGGTGTGATAAATCCAAAAGCTGATTTTAAAGTAGTCATTGAAGCACATGCTGACGAAATCTCCTGGTTTGTAAATTATATCACCACTGATGGTTTGATCTATGTAATTCGCAACGGTGGCTCTGACCATCAGATCGCACCTTCTAAACGCGTAAATATCCATACCGATAAAGGAATGGTAAAAGCCGTATTTGGATGGCCGGCAATACATACACGCAGTGGTGGCGAGAAGAAGAAGCTCCTGCACTTAAAAATATATTTCTCGATTGTGGCTGTACGTCAAAAGAAGAGGTAGAAAAACTAGGCGTTCATGTAGGCTGTGTTATTACCTATGAAGATGAATTTATGTTGCTAAATGACCGTTATTATGTTGGCCGGGCATTGGACAACAGGGCCGGTGGCTTCATGATTGCTGAAGTGGCGCGTCTGCTTAAGGAAAACAAGAAAAAACTTCCCTTCGGATTGTATATTGTTAATTCAGTACAGGAAGAGATTGGTTTACGTGGTGCCGAAATGATTGCACACAGGATTAAACCTGATGTAGCGATTATTACCGACGTAACACACGATACCAGCACGCCAATGATCAACAAAATTACACAAGGGGACCTGGCTTGTGGTAAAGGTCCTGTGGTTTCATATGCACCGGCAGTACAGGTAAACTTGAATAGATTGCTGATTGAGACAGCTGAAAAAAATAACATCCCCTTCCAGCGTCAGGCATCGTCACGTTCCACAGGTACCGATACAGATGCTTTTGCCTACTCTAATGGAGGAGTGCCTTCTGCACTGATCTCTTTACCTTTGCGCTATATGCACACGACTGTTGAAATGATCCATAAGGAGGATGTAGACAATGTAATTAGCCTAATCTATCATTCATTGCTAAACATCGAAAAAAACCACGACTTTAAATATTCTAAATAACTGTTTAAACCTTAAAGAAGGCGTGTTCGAATAATTCGGACACGTCTTTCTTTTTTACTTAAGTCTGTTTTAC
>CBFGNP010000460.1:0-4374 GCA_965650095.1 uncultured Pedobacter sp.
GCAATTCCAGAAAGAATCAAAATTGCTCCAACTGCTTCAGTAAAAAGAATTATTATTGTTGGCGGAGGTTTTGCCGGATTGAACCTGGCCAATAAACTGGCAAATCATCATGCCTATCACCTGACCATGGTGGATAAGAACAATTACCATTTTTTTCCCCCGCTTTTGTATCAGGTATCTACGGCATTCATTGAAGCCTCAAACATCAGTTATCCCTTTCGTCGTATGTTTCAGGGCAAGGGCAACCTGCACTTCCATATGGGGGAATTGTTACATATTAACCTCGCTGCCAACACGATTGATACCTCGACCGGAACCCTGACTTACGATTACCTGGTCTTGGCAATGGGCACAGAGAGCAACTATTTTGGGCTGGAGAACGTCAGGCAAGAAGCAATGCCGATGAAGACTATTGACGATGCACTGCAACTACGAAACCATGTTTTGCTGAGATTGGAGGAAGCAGCACGTTCAAGGGATGTAAGGGAAAAAGAAAAACTCAGGAATATAGTCATTGCCGGCGGCGGACCTACAGGCGTGGAAATTGCTGGTATGCTCGCGGAAATGGGCAGCCACATCATTAATAAAGATTATCCAACTGCCAGAAAAGGCATCGGTAAGATCTACCTGGTGGATGCCTCGGAAACCCTGCTGTCCCCGATGAGCAAAAAATCACAGGAGGAAGCCTATAAAGTATTAAGAAAGCTTGGTGTTAACATTTTACTCAATACGGCTGTCAAGGATTACCTGGACAATAAGGTGCTGCTTAGCAACGGAAATAGCATAACGACCGCTACCTTAATCTGGGCTTCCGGTGTAATTGCCAGGGAGGCTCCAGGCTTACCAGCGGAAGTTATTGCCCCTGGGCGAAGAATTATGGTGGACGAATATAATAAAGTCGCCGGTTTGGAGAACGTATTTGCCATCGGAGATTTATGTATGCAGCAAACCGACTCGAACTATCCCAACGGCCATCCGCAGCTGGCCCAGGTTGCCATCCAACAGGGCACCTTGCTGGCCAAAAACTTCCGGGATATGGCAGCAGGAAAACCGCTTCGTGCGTTTAAATACAAGAATAAGGGCAGCATGGCGATTATTGCAAAATATAAAGCAGTCGTCGACCTCCCCAAGGGATTTTTTAAAGGATTTCTGGCCTGGCTGGTCTGGCTGTTCATCCACATCATCCCAATCGCAGGATACAGGAACAAATTCATGCTCGGATTCAACTGGTTCTGGAGCTTTGTGACCAATGATCCTACCTTAAGGCTGATCATTCGCCCGGAGAAAAAGTCGGAGACCTGACCGCTGCTTCCCTGGCTTCAACATGTATTATGCAAATTGATTTATCCAGGTCGCCTGTTTGATTTCAAACCAATGGCAGGCTATGCCTTCATATTCAAGTTGGCCGGTGATTTTTAATCCTGACTTTAACAATGCATTCCTGGACGCGTTGTTTTCAACGTTGGCCAGGGCATACACCCCCTCAAGCTGCAGTTCTTCAAAGGCATACTTCAAACTGGCTTTTGCCGACTCCGTAGCCAACCCCTGGCCCCAGAATTTCCTCAGCAACCTGTACCCTACCTCATAAAAATTTATCCGGCCGTTTACCTCATCAGTCCGATACTTCAGTCCGCCCCAGCCGGCAAATTGTTTTGTTCGTTTATCTACAATTGCCCAGCGGCCTATGCCGTAATCCAGATACTGCTGCCTGATATATTCGATGTTTTCGACCGCCTGATCAATCGTCTTAATTGGAGATTTGCCCAGATAAGTATGCACTTCCGGATCCGCGTCCATTTCAAACATGGCCGCGGCATCATCCAAAACAATCTCTCTCAGTATAATCCGGTCTGTTTCCGCATAAATTCTCATAAAGGCATTTCCTTTTGCCTCTAAAGTTAAACAAAAACAGCGGTTTGATAATGCCGCTGACGCTTTGCCAGCAGCATTTCAATCTGGTCGACTAAATCAAACAGGTCAAATGGCTTTGGGACGAAAGCGTCACAGCCGTAATTTCCGAGCGACAACATTACTTTTGGAAAAGCAGAGTAGATGATCACTGGTATGTGCCTTGTTTCCTGATGTTTTTTGATCTGGCTGCAAAGCTCTCCTCCGTTAATTTTGGGGAGCAGGTAATCCAGCAGGACGATGTCGGGATTAAACTGCTCAGTAAGTTGCAAAATGTCTTCGCTACCGGAAAACGTGCGCACAATATAGCCTGTAGAATGGAAAAATTCTACCAGGATCTCGGCCAGCGAATGATCGTCTTCAATAACCAGGATTTTAGGCGCTTTTAGCGGAAATGAAATTTTTCGGACCGGAGTCTGCGTGAGTAAATTCATAAAAAAAATAAAATGGTGACTCTGCAAAATTAAGAGAAGGAATAAAACGAAAAGTACGCTTAAATACGTGTTTTTATATCGGATTATACGCATCCTCTGTGCGCATAACACCTATGTGCACAGTCGATTGCCAAGGCATGCTTATACCCTGCAAGTTTAAAGCTGGACAACAACAAGTATTTTTCAGCCCGCTGTAGCCAATATTGTCATCGGAACAAACGTTAAATAAAATTGTTAATTAATAAATAATCCGGATGGGAACGTAAAATTCAGTTTATATTTGCCTCTTAATTCGGCTTTGTGTATTAAACGATATGAAACGATCAGAACTTCAACAAGAAATTAATGTGTATGCAGCGCGGGAAACCAAACTAAACGACGACATTACAGAACAAAACCGCCTTATTGCCAAGTTGCGGCTTGCTGAAGAAAAGAGCGCAATACTTAACGCCATTATTGATTCGACTGACGATGCAATTATCAGTAAAGACCTCGACGGCATCATTACGAGCTGGAACTCGGCAGCGCAAAGAATATTCGGGTATACGCCAGCGGAGATCGTAGGACAGCCAGTTCTGAAACTGATTCCTGCCGACCGCCAGGAAGAAGAGCCAAAGATCCTGGCTCAGCTTAGAAAAGGGCAAAGGGTAGATCATTTTGAGACCAAAAGGCGAACGAAAGCGGGTAAAATAATAGAGGTATCCCTAAGCATGTCACTCATAAAAGATGAAGGGGGAAACATCATCGGTATTTCTAAAATTGCGAGGGACATTACTGAACAGAAACAGGCCGGAGAGAAGACCGCCATGCTGGCTGCAATAATCGAGTCTACCGATGACGTCGTCATCAGTAAAAATCTCAATGGCATCGTAACTAGCTGGAACCCTGCCGCTCAACGGATATTTGGTTATTCTCCTGAAGAGATGATTGGAGAATCTATTCTGAAATTGATCCCGGACGACCGGAAGGAAGAGGAGCCAAAAATCCTGGCACAACTGGCCAAAGGGGAAAAAGTAGACCATTTTGAAACCAAAAGGATAACTAAAGCGGGTAAACTGATCGATGTATCACTGACCATTTCCCCGGTAAAAGATAAACGTGGTAATATCATTGGCGTCTCCAAAATCGCCAAGGATATTACCGATAAAAAGCTGGAGGAACAGCGAAAGAACGACTTCATTGCCATAGTGAGCCATGAGTTGAAGACTCCCCTTACCTCTATAAAATCTTACATCCAGCTGCTGCTGGTAAAAGCAAAAAAAGAAACAGATAACTTCCAGATCAATGCGCTGACAAGGGCCGAAACTCAGGTTAAAAAAATGGTAAATATGATCCATGACTTCCTGAATGTTTCGAGGCTTGAACAGGGCGGTATCCGTATGGAAAAACGAATGGTCGACTTATCAGAAATTATCCGCCAGGTGATTGGGGAGGGTAAGTTCTTGTCGCCGGCCCACACCTTTGAATTCCAGTGCCAGGAAGCGATACAGGTATTTGCAGATGGAGACAAAATCGAGCTGGTGCTCAGCAACCTGATCAGTAACGCCATTAAATACGCTCCCGGCGGCGGCAGAATTGTGGTCAATTGTACAAAGGTTAATAAAAAAATAAGAATTGCAATTAGCGACGAAGGCATAGGTATTCATCCAGAGGATCAGAAACACCTGTTCAAGCGCTTTTACAGGGTTAAAGATACGGACACGAACATCACAGGCTTTGGTATAGG
This sequence comes from uncultured Pedobacter sp., assembly GCA_965650095.1. Classification (GTDB taxonomy): domain Bacteria; phylum Bacteroidota; class Bacteroidia; order Sphingobacteriales; family Sphingobacteriaceae; genus Pedobacter. The sequence continues at coordinate 4,069 of CBFGNP010000460.1, forward strand.
ATTATACCTTACTGCAGAAATATTACGGATGCATGATGCTGAAATATCCGTTAAAAGCGAACCGGGTCATGGCTCAGAATTCTCCTTTCTATTGGACACCGTCGACATCTGATCATGCGGTCATCAACTTTCTTTGTCGTACACTAAATTAAACATCAATTCGTGTAAACTAAAAACCCAGGAATTTGTTCTTTCTGTACATAATCTATGACACGTATGGACAGCAAATTGACAGACACATTAGTGGCTAACTTAAAGGAACTGAGCTTTAAGCCAACAGGAAAAGAAAACATAGACCAGGGTGAG
>CBFGNP010000461.1:0-4358 GCA_965650095.1 uncultured Pedobacter sp.
CCCTTTCTCTTTTACCAGGTTTTCTGACAACATCACGGTTATTCCCGGTTTATCATCAATTAACGTTGTAAATACGAGTAAAAGATCATCCACCAGGTCTTTTACAGCGAAAGCGAGATTTTTTACTGCATCTGCATTAGGCAGGTCTACATGAGTTGCAATAAGATTCACACCGTTGATGGTTTTAAGATGATGCACGATTTCATGCTTAAGGTTATCAGAATGCTCTGATATTGCTTTCTCAGCCTCTTTTTTCAGTTTGTTGTTCTCTTCAATCAATGCGGAAACGGCTAGAGACAGGTCCTTATTTCCTTTTAGCAGCGCACGCAATTCGTTTAGTTCCCGATTTTGATCCAAAATAAAGGCTTCTGCTTTGTCGGCAGTGATCGCCTCAATTCGTCTTACTCCTGCGGCCACAGCGCCTTCAGCGATGATTTTAAAGTAGCCGATCTGGCCTGTAGCGTTAACATGCGTACCGCCGCAAAGCTCTTTAGAATAGTGATCATCAAATGTAATGATACGTACCAGGTCGCCATATTTCTCTCCAAACAAAGCCGTTACCCCGCTTGAAATAGCCTCATCATAAGGCACATAGCGCTGTTCCTTAAGCGGAATGTTTTCCCTTATTTTCTGGTTTACCAGATGCTCTATTTGCGCCAGTTCTTCATCGGTAACTTTAGCAAAATGCGAAAAATCAAAACGCAGATAATCAGGGTTCACCAGCGAACCTTTCTGGTTCACGTGATTGCCCAGCACTTTCTTTAACGCGGCATGGAGTAAATGCGTTGCGGTATGGTTGTCTTGTGAGAGCAGACGCTTGTTCTCATCAATAACGGCCCAGAAATGTCCTTCAACATCTTCCGGAAGGGTATCAGTATAATGTACAATGACTCCGTTTTCTTTTTTTGTATCGGTAATTTCAACGAAGAACAGCCGACTATGATCTTCCAGCCGGCCGGTATCTCCAACCTGACCGCCACTTTCCGCATAGAAAGGCGTTTTATTTAGCACAATCTGATATTGCTCCTTCCCTTTTGCAATTACTTTACGATATTTAATGATCTCTGTTTCCACTTCGAAGTCGTCATAGCCAACAAACTCGACCTCAAGGTCGGGATTAACCAGTATCCAGTCGCCGGTGTCAACTGCAGTAGCTGCACGTGAACGTTCCTTCTGTTTAAGCAGAGCCTTATTATACTCGTCCATATCTACCGACCAGCGCTTTTCCCTGGCCATTAATTCGGTCAGATCTATCGGAAACCCATAGGTATCATTCAGCTCAAATGCAAAGTCACCTGCGATCACCATCTGGTCTTTCAGAATGCTGTATACCCATTGGTCCTCAAATGACTTTTCAGGATCAATAGCGTTCTCCGACATCAAAAATTCAGCCTGCTTTTTAGTGTAATTATCAAAGCGTTGGATACCAGTAGCTAAAGTTCTTAAGAAGGAAACTTCCTCTTCAAGAACCACCTTCTGCACAAAGTCCTGCTGTAAGGTAAGCTCCTCAAAAACACCTTTAAACTGTTCTGCCAAAACAGGTACCAGCTCGTTTAAAAACGGATCTTTCAGGTTTAAAAAAGTATAGGCATATCGTACAGCGCGACGTAGAATGCGACGGATCACATACCCGGCTTTGGTATTCGAAGGTAGCTGCCCATCGGCAATAACGAAAGAAATGGCACGGATATGATCGGCCATGACGCGCATTGCGATATCTGTTTTTTCTTCTTCGCCGTATTTAATACCGGCTTTAGCCGATATGAACTGGATCAAAGGTTGAAAAACATCGGTATCATAGTTGGAGGATTTACCCTGAAGCACCCGTACCAGACGTTCGAAACCCATTCCCGTATCTACGTGCTGAGCTGGTAATGGTTGCAAGGAGCCGTCTTTAAGACGGTTAAACTGCATAAATACATTGTTCCAGATCTCGATCACCTGTGGGTGGTCAGCATTGACAAGCAATTTGCCTTCAATAGCTTTGCGCTCATGATCGGGGCGGCAGTCGACATGGATCTCAGAGCAGGGGCCACATGGTCCGGTATCACCCATTTCCCAGAAATTATCTTTTTTGTTCCCCAGGATAATGCGTTCTTCGGGTACATATTGTTTCCAAAGTTCATAAGCTTCTGTATCTCTTGGTAGACCTTCTTTTTCATCGCCCTGAAAAATAGAAACATAGAGCTTATCTTTCGGGATCTTATAAACTTCTGTCAGCAACTCCCAGCTCCAGGCAATCGCTTCCTTCTTAAAATAATCGCCAAAACTCCAGTTCCCTAGCATTTCGAACATCGTATGGTGATAGGTATCAATTCCTACTTCTTCTAAATCATTATGTTTACCGGAAACCCTCAGACAGCGCTGGGTATCGGTTACCCTGGGATATCTAACAGGTGCCTCGCCCAAAAACAAGTCCTTGAACTGGTTCATCCCTGCATTGGTAAACATCAGGGTTGGGTCATTTTTAACTACGATTGGTGCAGATGCAACGATATGGTGCTGTTTCGATTCAAAAAAATTTAGGTACGCCTGTCTGATTTCCTTAGCTGTCATCCTCTGTTGTTTTATTTGGAACAAAATTAGCATATTATTGGAGTATTTCCGTACTATCGGTTTACATAAAACCGCGCTTTTATGAGGCCGATAATTTATTTGCTGATTTTTTTTAAGTATGTCCATGGATACCTGCCTAACTTTTCCTAAGTTTGACTACTTTAAATAAAACCCGTAATTAACTAATAATCAATACAACATATGCCTTACAAAGAAAGGGAGATAAATAAAATGTATTATACAATGGGGGAAGTGACCGAGATGTTTGGCGTAAACGCATCCCAGATCCGTTTTTATGAAAAGGAGTTTGATGTTCTTCAGCCTAAAAAGAACAAGAAGGGAAATAGGTTATTTACGCCTGAGGATATTGAAAATTTAAAGATCATTTTTCATCTGGTCGATGACAAAGGCTTTACATTGAAAGGTGCAAAAGAACACCTCAGGAACAATAGCGGTGAAGTAAAGGAAAACCAGAAAATCATCGCCTCCCTTGAAAAATTAAAAGACTTCTTGTTAAAGCTGAACGAAGAAATTTAATTTATTCCTTAAATATTTTTTTATATCGTAAATATTATAGTGGTTTGGCTGATTTATCCTAACCACTATGAAAATATTATGTTTGTCATTTCTGCTGCTATCCGGGCTAAGCACAATGGCACAGGACGAGGAAATTCGGGCTGTTATAGAAAACCTTGCAGAGACCACAGGGGATGATGAAGATTTTTCTGAGCTCACCGAAAGGCTCTTTTTTTTCCGTAAACACCCTATAAACTTAAACAAGACTACCCCCGAGGCACTAAAAAGTCTGTTCTTCCTCTCATCACTTCAAATCAGCAACTTCTTCGGATACCTGGGAAAAACCAGGCTAATGGACGTCTTGGAGTTACAGGCTATTCCCGGCTTTGATCCGGAGACCATAAACAGGCTCATGCCTTTTGTAAGCGTAGCAAATCTCCAGGGCTATGAGCAATTAAGACCAAAACACCTGTTAAATGCCGGCAGTCACGATCTGACTTTAAGATATGCCAGATTGTTGCAAAAACAAAAGGGATTTGAAGAGTTACCAGGCAGCAGGTATCTGGGTACAGCTGAAAAATTATTATTAAAATACAGGTACAGTTTTCAGGGGATAATATCTGCCGGACTGGTGATGGAGAAAGATGCGGGAGAAAGATTGCTTAATCGCAAAAGCGCTATGGATCACCTTTCTGCACATCTGGCTTTGTTTAAACTCGGCAGAATTAAAAAACTGGTACTGGGCGATTATAGCATGCAGTTTGGACAGGGACTGACCTTATGGTCTGGCTTTGCATTTGGAAAAGGTCCCGATGTAACCAGTGTCGCGGCAAAAGACTTAGGCTTAAAACCATATACCTCGGCCAACGAGTCTATTTTCTTCCGTGGAGCAGCCACTACGGTCAATCTCATCAAAAGCGTCGACTTAAGCGCATTCATTTCGTTCAGAAAGCTTGACGCAAGCTTGAAGATTCTTCCGGATGGTAGTTTTACCCTTTCGAACATCAACAGCAGTGGTCTCCATCGAACACAAACTGAACTTAAAAATCAAAAGTCATTGACACAGCTAGCTTATGGTGCCGCCTTGCAATATGTTAGCGATAACCTGAACATGGGCTTAATCGCTTATGAAAGCCACTATCAACACCGGTTCATTACTGGCACCTCATCATACAATAAGTACGGTTTCAGCGGGAAGCAGCTTGTCAATATGGGAATGCATTATAATTACAGCTTCAAAAATGTTTATTGGTACGGAGAAATCGCACAGAGTGCGGGAACAGGGA
>CBFGNP010000462.1:0-4353 GCA_965650095.1 uncultured Pedobacter sp.
CATGAAGAAATAGCCATTTACCTGGGGAAAGAACTTTACATAAAACTTAATATCCGGAGCAGAAATGTTATAAAAGTCATAGTCGTTACTTCCATCTGACCTTTTTGTTAATACATAACCAGCCTGTGAATTTCGGCTGACCCAGGAAAACGGGTCCTGAACAAACAGCCTTACATTTTCCAGGTAATATAAGGTTCTTGGTATTTCCAGATACGCATTTGGCTTTGACATGTCTACCAGGTCTTTTCCGCCTGAGATCAGGAACAGCTGGTGGGTTACCCTACTGTATTCTCCGAGCTGCCCCTGCCAGTACATCCACCACGACGGTTTCTCCAGTCTGTTGGAGAAAACCAGCTTTTTAGTACGCAATTTAACTGGCATATCCTGGCTGAAATCGGCACTTCCAATTAGCCTGAACGTCAAAGCAACCGATTTACTCGTCAACTCCTGATCAATGTTCTTGATAATTACAGGAACTTCTATCCGTCCGGAATCTGCAGGCATGATGTAAAATGGTTTTAGCGGCTCATAGTGTTTATCTTTTACGGCGGTAGTAGCTGTATCGATCACAGTCAAGACAAACTGCCTGTCAGTGCTTTGACGCTTACCCGACACGATAACCGGAACCCAGACCGTATCTTTTGCTAAACCGGGACTGGCAGAAAATGAATAGGTAACCGCAGCGGTATCAAAAACACCGTCCTTGTCGTAGTAATTTAAATAAATATTATCCGTAGAAGTGTATGTAGTGATGTCGTTTTTTTTACAGGCCAGTAGAAACGCGGCAAGCAGAAAAACGCAAAGTATATTCTTTTTCATAATTTCTAGAAATTTAGTTCCTGTAGGCTTGTTCATCAACCGGCAAAGGGAATACGAAAATGCTGTTGGCAGCAGGATAGATCATTCCGTTAGTATTAATTATATCTCTGTTTAGCCGTTTGTGCATGTAGAAGATCTGGCTTTCCCCATAAAATTCTTTTCGTGCTTCACCCACCAGCTTATTGATAAAATCGCTTTTGCTGATGTTTTTAGGCAAAGTATCACCAATGCCACGATGCTTACGCACGGTATCAACCAATGCAGTCGCGTTTATAGGATCAGCATCAAAACTTGCTTCTGCCGCAATGTAATACAACTCAGATAAGCGCAATGCAGGCGCGACCGTTGGATGAAGATTGATTAAGGGGGTTGAGTTACGGGTATATTTTTGCAAAAATGCTTTTCCGGCGTCGTTTGATGAAGGAACGTCACGGAACCATTGTGCCCTGCGCCAGTCGTCCGCCCCTACCGTTCCCTTTTCATAGATCAGGTCTTTTTGAGTGATAGAAGGCACGTACGAGGCGGAGTTATTTGAAAATAGCGCCTCAAAATGTTTAGTCTGATCATCGTCCTGCGCAACGAACCATGCGGTGATGAGCTCCGGATAAAAAATTTTGTCTTTCTTTTCCTTATTTGTGTTGTTGAAGTCTGCATTCTCCGTCCATGGGAATTTCTTAGCATCAATCACCTCCTTTGCATTTTGCAGGCTATTGGTCAGGTCATTTTTATACAAATAGACTCTGGCAAGTTCACCGCATACGGTGTAGTAGTTCATCCGATGCCTTCTGTTTTGAAGAAACAAGGAAGGATTCTTTGTTTCTGTAGCCTTTTTTGCCTCCGGCGTATCCCCAGGATATTCCTTTTCCGGATAACCTACAATATAGCCCGGACTTAATATCGGATCTGAAGCCCGCAGCAATACTTTTGCCGCGGCAAGATCAGTGATCGCTTTATCGAGCACTTCCGTAACCGTAGAAAAGGGTGTACTCTTGGTCGATACCGTAATCACATAAGGTATGGCAGTGGCAGTTGGGTTATTTTTAAAGGATGGCGCATACATTCGTAACAGATCAAAATGCAGGTAAGCACGCAGGGTAAGCGCTTCTCCCTTGATCAGTTCATAGTTTTTATCCTGAAAGATGGCTTTCTTCTGATCGATCACTTCAAGTATGGCATTGCAAAAGCCAATTGCTTTATAACAATTAACCCAGATCTGTTCATTTTTGTCGACCAGAATGGGATCACTGTATTTAAACGCTGCGATCTTTTGTAAATTCAAGTCTGAAAGTGTATAATTCTGCGCCATAATGTCGAGATTGCTTATGGTTAGGTTACCGCCATACAGATCACGTGTGGAGCAGTAGGTGTATACGCCATTCAGTGCTTCTTTAAAGCCTTCCTCAGTCGTAAACAATTGCTCTTTTGTTACATCTGATTCGGGCTGTACATCCAGGAACTTCTTGCATGATGTGAACGCGAGCAGGCAAATGATGATAAATAAATATCCGGCTATTTTCGATGTTTTCATGTGCTTGTTTTTAAAATGTGGCCTGTAAAGAAAAGGTGATACTTCTGGCGAAAGGAGAATCTATCCCCCGCTCAATTTCTACACTGGAGGACCTGAAGATATCGTTCATGGTAATTGCTGTTCTTAAGCTCTGGAACCCTACCTTACGGATAAAGTCCTTTTTGAAGTCGTACGACATATAGACCGATTGCAGGTCGATCAGGTTCTCTTTCTGAATGAACCTGGAACTTGCTCTTGTTAAGGAGAGATCTTTGATGTTCTTATACAAAGCAGGATCGCCGGGGTTAACCCATCTTTGCGAAAGAGCCCTGCTGTCGATATTAAAACGTGGATCTGCATTTTCGATCCTGTCTACCAGTGTCTGGTTATAGATCTGTCCGCCCATACGATAGTAGAAGCTAAAGCTGAGCATAAAATTCTTGTAACTGATGTTACTGCCGACATTACCTGCGAATTTAGGCGTACTGTCGCCCACAGGCTGGGTATCTTTGATATCGTAATCGTAAGTCAGCGATCCATCCTTTTTCACATAGATCTCTTTGCCATTTTCCGGATCAATGCCCAATGATTTTACAGCATATATGGTGTTGATGGATTGTCCTTCATTATAGCGCAGCAAGGGCATAGACAACAGACCACCTGCCGCGTCTTTGTTGTTCTCCGGATCACGCTGTATATCATCAATCTTACTGTTCAATGCTTTTAGTGAATTGGAGAGCTTAACCAGCGTGTTTGTATTGTGGGCAAGGTTACCGGTAATGTTAACATTCCAGCCGGAAGCATTATAGGCATTGGCTGTAAGGTAAACTTCATATCCTTTATTGGCCATATCGCCCAGGTTCTCTTTATAGGTGGTAAATCCTGTTGACGGGGCCAGGTTAATATCCGTGATCAGACCTTTAGTCAGCTTATAATAGTAGCGGGGAGAGATCACCACACGGTCCTTTAACAACCCGATGTCCAGACCAGCATCATAAGTACTGGTTTTCTGCCATTGCAGGTTGCTGTTGCCATAGCCTTGCAGAAAGGCACCTATACCTGTCGAATACCAGTTCTGCGAATAATACCCATACATGGCTCTGGCCATATAAGGTTCGAATCCTACAGAACCAACGGTACCGGTACTCGCCTTTAGCCTCAGCTGACTGATCAGCTCCGACCCTTTGAGGAAATCTTCGTTGTGAATGTTCCATCCTGCACCTGTGGCCCAGAAAGGTGCAAAGCGTTTATTTGATCCAAAGGCCGACGAACCGTCCATTCGGAATGAGGCATCTAATAAATATTTGTTCTGATAAGAATAGTTACCGGAGAAAAATGCACCCGCTGTCCTGCTGATCAGTACATCACCACCCGGAGCTGAGTTTTCCTTATAGATCCGCGCAAAACCGATATTGGTAAACCTGTCGTTGGAAAATCCCTGTGCTTCAACAGATTTAAAATCTGATTTGGCGGACAGTACATTCGCGCCCAGTACCAGGTTAAAAAAGTTATCCCTGATCTGTTTGTTATAGTTGATGGTTAATGTCCCATCAATAGCGGTTCTGCCTGTCGTAGTATATCGGTAAGATCCCTTTTTATTTAAATCCTCTGTCTTATAGTCATAAAATTCATTGCTCGATGGCGACTTAAATTGGTCGCTCTTTGAATTGGTCTGGTTTAAGCTGATCAATCCTTTAATCCGCAAACTTGGGGTCAACTTATAATCCGCTGAAAATGCATTGATCAACTCCAGGTACGATTCTTTATTGAAATTGCTTAAACCAGCTTCGAACAGCGGGTTAAATACACGAACGTTTTGATATTGATTCTCGCCCTGTCTAAAAGTATTCACGCGCCAATTGGCCAGTTCCTGAATAACTCTGCCTGCGCTATCCGTTTTCGGGAAATAGGGGTTCATCAAGGCATAGGTAGAAAAGCTTCCATAAGGAGAAGCCACTCCGTTTGTCTGGTTGATGGAAAGGTCATTTCTCAAGATCAGCTTTGGTGAAGGGTTATAAGTAAAGTTC
>CBFGNP010000463.1:0-4344 GCA_965650095.1 uncultured Pedobacter sp.
GGTTTCTGTCCGCTTCCCGAAGCGCTTGACATCCTTTGCCAGAAAGCAACAGCATTCTGAGGATTATATCCGGCCATAGCCATAAAAATCAGCCCCAGCTTGTCAGCCTCCAATTCCTGGTTACGGCCATATTTAAGCATCATTAACGGCGTGCCTACACCGTATAGGGTATTGAAAATGGATTGGGATTTCGGATTTTTTGACAGGGCAACACTCCCTGCTGCACCGATACCCTGAGAAACCATATCCTGTGACATTCGTTCAGCGCTGTGACCTGCGATAGCGTGTGCAATCTCATGCCCCATCACTGTTGCCAGGCCTGCATCGTCTTTGGTTACAGGCAGAATGCCCGTATACACGACTATTTTTCCTCCAGGCATGCACCAGGCGTTTAATTCTTTACTTTGAACTACATTAACTTCCCACTTATAATCCTTGATCAGATCACCATAATTGTTATTGTTCATATAGTTTTTCACTGCGGCAATCAACTTATTACCTACATTTTTTACTCGTGCTGCCTGGGCATTTGAAGCAGAAAGCACTGCGCTCTTATTCTCCGTCAGAAATTGATTATATGCCTGAAATGCCATAGGTAAAACCTGGTCATTACTTACCAGGTTCAACCTGCTTCTACCTGTTAGGGGCACTGTAGAACAGGATGAGAAGGCCAACCCTATCGTGGTTACACCTACAATTAATAGTCTCTTCATAAATCTTAAGTTTAACTCGTTTTTTTCTTAAACAGATATACTTTGGATTCTTTGCCTTTTAATAGTCTTTCCAGATTTTTCTGATGGGTGACCAAGATCAGTACGCAAACGCACATCCCATATAACACCTCCGATTTTATTGACGACTGCAACAGAAACACGATACTCAGCGGAAAGGTAAACCCTGCACATATTGAGCTAAGCGAAACATATTTAGTAATCAGTAATACGGTAATAAACACCAGAACACAAAGCATCGCTGCAGGGAAGTTAACTGCTAAAATCATTCCAAAAAGTGTGGCTACGCCCTTACCGCCCCGAAAACCTGCGAAAATCGGAAACAAATGCCCCATAACAGCAGTCACACCCAGTGCCAGCTCATAATTCACAAACTGTGCAGAATGCTGGGGCCCGGTAACCGATAGCCCTATAAAGTAGGCAAGTTTTGTTGCAGTGTATCCTTTTGCAATATCTATGGTCATTACGGCCATGCCCGCTTTTTTTCCTAATACCCTGAAAGTATTCGTAGCCCCTGCATTTCCACTGCCATATTCTCTCACATCAACACCATAAAATGCTTGTCCGAGCCAAACGGCTGTAGGTATGGAGCCAAATAAATAGGCCAAAAGAACCGCCGAAATAGAATAGATGGAAATCATGACCTAAAAGGCTTTTAAACTCATGTCTAAACTTTTAACAGAGTGTGTTAATGCACCCATGGAGATATAATCTACGCCACATGCAGCATATGCTGCAACGTTTTCTTCGGTGATACCTCCGGATGCCTCTGTAATGTACTGTTTGTTAATGATGCCCACAGCTGTCTTCAAATCAGCAAAACTGAAATTATCGAGCATAATTCTATCTACATGACCTGTTTCAAGCACCTGATTCAGCTCTGAAAGATTTCTGACCTCGATCTCTATTTCCAGTTGTTTCCCTTTATCTGATAAATATTGATTCGCAGCTTTAATTGCATTGGAAATACCTCCTGCATAATCAACGTGATTATCTTTAATCAAAATCATATCGTATAAACCAATTCTATGGTTTACACCACCTCCAATGCGTACAGCCCATTTCTCCAGGTATCTTAAACAAGGGGTGGTTTTACGTGTATCTAATAATCTCGTGTGGTACCCTGCTAACAAATTCACAATTTGGTTGGTTTTGGTGGCAATGCCACTCATCCGCTGCATACAATTTAATACCAGACGCTCTGCAAGCAAGATAGATTGCGAACTGCCGGAAACGGTTAATGCAACATCGCCAAACTTAACTGCTGCTCCATCATTAATAAATACTTCTGTCGTCAGGCCAGAGTCTACCTGCTTAAAAATTTCAAGTGCGAGTTCCACTCCGGCTAGCATACCATCTTCTTTAATGATGAGCTTTGCCTGACCTTGTGCATGGGCAGGAATGGTAGAGAGAGAAGTGTGGTCACCATCGCCCAGATCTTCGGCAATAGCGTTTTTTATGAACTGGTCTATGATTTGTTTATCCAAAATTAATATTTAAACCCAAAAATAGCATTTTTACCATTATTTATCAGGCTCTATCCTCAATTCTGTAATAAAAAAAGCATTTGTCGATTTTTTCATCGTGATAGAAACCCTGAACTTGCCATTCTTTGTGTGCAGGGAGAGTATACCAAATCTGAACTTTGGATTGGTATTAATAAGATGGATAACAGATGATTTAGCAGGTGGGTACTTAGTGAAAAAATTTCTTAAAATCTGTTCAGCCTGAGCTTTAGAGTATACATCTTCATCATCAATGATGATTAATTCCACAGAAGAAGAAAAGCTAGCTGCAATCTCTTTTGCATTACCAGCCTTAAAATGCGCCGACAAATTATCTATAATATCGCCTTGAAACGTATACGACGAGGGAATTTGAGTTAAAAAAACAAATAAAAAAAGAAAGGGCTTTATCATCTCCAAATAGCTAATGTATGAACTCCTCATAAATTATGCCATTAATACATCATAAAATAACAGTCAAACACAAATCGATTCAAAAAAAAGGTTCAATACCCTTATATTTGCTAAGTTCAATGATACATTAAATTAAGCGAACCACGGATGAACGACAAAAAAATAGTACTGCTGATCCTTGACGGCTGGGGATACGGAAAAAAAGATAATTCCGACGCAGCATATGCAGCCAACACCCCCTTCTTTGATTCCCTGATCCAAAATTATCCGAATTCAAAACTAGAAGCATCCGGCGAAGCCGTAGGCTTACCTGCGGGACAAATGGGCAACTCTGAAGTGGGACACATGAACCTCGGTGCCGGCCGGATCGTATACCAGGAACTGGGAAGGATCAACAAAGCCATTTCCGACAGAACCCTTCATAAGAATCAGACCTTACTGGATGCCTTTAATTATGCTAAACAGAATAACAAAGCAGTTCATTTTATAGGACTAACCTCAGATGGTGGCGTTCATGCACACATCGACCACTTAAAGGCCCTATGTGATGCTGCAACTGAACAGGGCTTGAATGACGTTTTTGTACATGCCTTTATGGATGGAAGAGATACTGACCCCAATTCCGGACTTACCTTTATTAAGGACCTTGAGCATCACCTGCAAAGTACTTCCGCCAGGATCGCAAGTTTAATAGGCCGTTATTATGCAATGGACAGGGACAGACGCTGGGAAAGGGTGAAACTGGCTTACGACCTCCTTACCATGGGCGTTGGTGTGCCTGCCAGTGATCCGGCAACCGCCATTGAACAATCCTACAAAGACGGAATAACTGATGAATTTGTAAAACCGATTGTGGTTACCCAGACCAACGGACAGCCTGTTGCTACCATACAGCCTGGTGATGTGGTCATTTGTTTCAATTACAGAACAGACCGCGGCAGGGAAATTACCGCGGTACTGACCCAAGATGATTATCCTGATTTTGGCATGCATAAACTGCCATTATATTATGTAACCATGACTACTTACGATGAGAATTTTGAAAACGTAAAAGTCATTTTTACCAAAGATGATCTTACTGAAACCTTGGGAGAGGTTTTAGCAAAATACCATAAGAAACAGATCCGTATAGCCGAAACGGAAAAATATCCGCACGTTACTTTTTTCTTCTCAGGTGGTCGTGAGCAAGAGTTTGCGAATGAAAAAAGGATCATGATCCCCTCACCTAAAGTGGCTACATACGACCTTCAACCAGAGATGAGTGCCGCCGGAATTACCGAGGCCATTTGTAAAGAACTGGAAAATGGCTGGCCGGATTTTGTATGTTTAAACTTTGCGAATCCGGATATGGTTGGACATACAGGTGTATTTGACGCAGTAGTTAAAGCAGTTGAAACGGCCGATAGCTGTGCACAGCTGGTAGTAAACAAGGGGCTTGCAAATGGCTATTCATTTATCATCCTGGCCGATCATGGCAATTCCGAATTTATGGTCAACAGTGACGGCTCTGCCAATACCGCCCATACCACCAATCTGGTTCCCTGCATTTTGGTAGACAAAGATTATACAAGCATCGCAGATGGCAAACTTGGCGATATCGCCCCTACCATTCTGAAGTTGATGGATATCCCTAAACCGGCCATCATGACCGGAAACAGCCTGGTATAAATGAAGAAAAAAATATGGCTATCTGG
>CBFGNP010000464.1:0-4341 GCA_965650095.1 uncultured Pedobacter sp.
TTCCTGTCTATGTTAAGGAGCTTTGCCGCTTTAGACTTGTTGTATTTAACTTTAACCAGTGTTTCTATGATCATTGCTTTTTCATTCACTTCATTTATGGCTTTAAGGTCAGACGTGTTTGGCTTTGGTGCGCGATTAACAGAGATGATCATCTCTTCAGGCAGAGAATCAATTCCAGCGGTGTCTGTTGGTGTCAACAGGACCATGCGCTTGATCACATTTTTAAGTTCACGGAGATTGCCGGGCCAGTCGTACTGTAAAAGCAATTCTTTAGCCTGCGCAGAGATGTGCTGAACATTTCTGTCCAGCTCCTGGTTCGAGAGGCTTATAAAATGATTGATGAAGAGTTCGATGTCCTTACCTCGTTCTCTCAATGCCGGTAACTGTATTTTAAATTCATTCAGCCGGTGATAAAGATCTTCTCTGAAGGTCCCGTTGGCAACACTCGTTTTTAAATCGTCATTTGTAGCCGTAATGATTCTTACATCAACCTTAATGGTCTTCGTGCTTCCAAGCGGCTGGATGATCCTTTCCTGAAGGGCCCGGAGCATTTTAACCTGGACTTCATAGCTTAAATTCCCAACTTCATCCAGGAAGAGCGTGCCTCCATCTGCAGCTTCAAATTGTCCTTTTTTATCACTTAAAGCGCCGGTAAAAGCACCTTTTGCATGTCCAAATAACTCGCTGGCAGCCAGCTCCTTCGAGAGCGCCCCGCAATCGATCGCAATAAAGGGCTTGCCGCTTCTTTTACTTTGCATATGCAAGGCCCTGGCAGCGTATTCTTTACCCGTACCACTTTCGCCTTGTATGATGACCGACATCTCTGTCGGAGCAACGAGGTTAATGTGCTCATATAGTTTGTCGGCAATGGCACTTTTGCCTTTTATCGCATCTGCATGTGCGATAGATTTATCTGTTTTGGCGGTCTCTTTTTTACCCAGCGCATTCTTTATGATCATCAGGAGTTCATCCGGATTAACGGGCTTGGTGATGTAATCAAATGCGCCCAGTTGTATAGATTTTACTGCCGTTCTGACATCATTAAAGCTGGTCATGATAATGACCGGCTGCATTAAACCCTTTTCCAGTGTGTGGGAAAGAATATCCAATCCCGTTCCATCAGGCAAACGGTAATCAATTAACAGGAGATCGAAATGTTGCTGATCAGTTATCTTGAAGGCTTTTTTTACATCATTTACTACGAAAGCCTCGTGGTTATATTTGGTCAGAAAGCCTTCCAGTACTTGTGAAAAAGTAGAATCGTCTTCAATGATGAGTATTTTTGCCATAGGATTTCGCTAGATATATAGCAAAAATACAAAAGCCGGATGAAATCCGGCTTTTGTAAGGTGTTAAATTGTTATTAATATAGGAATATAGGGCTATTCTATTACTACGCCATCTTTGCCAATTTTTAAAGAAGCGGTTTCTTCTTGTTTTTTAACATCAATCTGATAGTATTCAGATTTATCGGCTTTAGTAACAAGGAAGGTAGCTGTAGGGATCCATTCTTTGTATTTGTCGGATGCCAATGTAGTTTTTACAGCATCAGGAAGATCTTTCACTTCAACTGGCGTTTTAGTAACACTGTCTTGTTGTATGCTTGTTGCAACCGGAACTTTAATTTCGCTTGCTTTTACTGTGGTTAATCCTGCAAATGCCAGAAACGTTGCTGATAAAATGATCTTTTTCATAGTTATAATTTAATTTTAAATTTTATTCTAGATAATTACGATAAGTAAACAGACAGAATGATGCCGTAATTGCTTTTAATTTGTATTCAACTGATAATCAGCTTATTTTGTTGTGTTGTCTTTTTTTAAGTTGTGGAGATACTCCCCAATATGTTGCCGAATGAAGCAAAAGCTGATTGCTGATCCGGCCTGCGGCAGGCTTAGGCGGAATTAGCGTCTCCTATGAAAATCTTTATAAATACATAAATCTTTTCTTAGCTTTGCTAGTATGCTGTCTAAGAAAACGAAATATGCAATAAAAGCACTGGTTGCTCTTGGCAAGAATAGAGAAAACCCTCCCATGCAAATAGTGAGGCTGGCAGAGCAGGAGATGATACCGAGAAAGTTCCTTGAGCAAATACTGCTGGATATGCGTAATGCGGGCTATTTATACAGTAAAAAGGGTGCCGGAGGTGGGTACAGCCTGAACAAGGACCCAAATGAAATCTATCTGGCAGACATACTTCGGATTACTGATGGACCAATCGCAATGGTCCCCTGTGCCAGTTTAAAGTTTTACAGAAAATGTGATGAATGTCATGATGAAGTAACTTGCGGTATCAGAAAAACCTTTATTGATGTAAGGGATGCCACACTGAAAGTGCTTGCCCAAACAACGATAGCCGATGTCATAGCAAGGGAAACAGATGATACCCTGGTTGGCTAAACAAGACCGTTTCTACTATCTTCCTGATGTTAAATTTGATTAACTTTGATCAAAATTTGAGAACTATGAATAAGAATAGCATGAATTTCTGCAGTAGGGGAATGTGTGTGGCTTTACTTGCGGCGATGCCTTTTGTATCATTTGCCCAGAAGCCTAACTGGCAGAACCTGGATTTAAAAACGGACTCTACCTTTGGCATAAGCACGGAGAAAGCTTATACTGAACTTTTAAAGGGTAAAAAATTTAAGCCTGTCATCGTTGCCGTACTGGACGGAGGGGTAGACATTGAGCATGAAGATCTGAAGTCCATCGTGTGGCTGAACAAAAAAGAAAAAGCGGGTAACGGTAAGGATGACGATAGGAACGGATATATTGATGATGTACACGGCTGGAACTTTTTAGGTTCGGCAAAAGGGTCCATCAATTACGAGACTTTGGAATTGACCCGATTGGTGAGGAGGGACAGTGCTAAGTTCGCAAATGCTGATGCGACCTCGGTAAAGGCAGGCGACCTCCCTGCTTTTGAAACTTTCCAAAAGAACAAGGCGGAGCTGGATAAGGAACTCGCAGAAGCCAGATTAGGTTTCGAGCGTTTTTCGGGCATTAAAAATGCGATAGATGCGATCGTTAAAAAAATTGGTAAAGAAAATCCTACCGTAGAAGACTTCCAGTCTTTTAAGCCGGCAGACGATATGGAAGCCAATATTCAACGGATAATGGTTGGCCAGTTAAAAAACAGCAGCTTTGATGAGTTTTACAAAAACCAGATTATACCGGGCTATGAGCATTTCAAAAACCAGGTGGAGTATAATCTGAATGTGAATTACGATCCCCGGGCGCTTGTAGGTGATGATCCCAATAACAGCAAGGAACGCTTTTATGGTAACAATGATGTAACGGGGCCTGATGCGAGACATGGATCGCACGTGTCCGGGATTATTGGCGCAGTGCGCAGCAATGCGCTTGGCGTTAAAGGTGTGGCCGATCATGTGATCATTATGGGGGTAAGGAACACCCCTAATGGCGATGAACGAGATAAAGACGTTGCGAATTCCATTCGCTATGCAGCTGATAATGGGGCTAAGGTCATCAATATGAGCTTTGGGAAATCATACTCCTGGGATAAGGCGGTAGTTGATGAAGCTGTTAAATATGCCGTTTCTAAAGACGTATTACTGATTCATGCTGCGGGGAATGACAATAAAGATCTGGAAGTAGAACCAAATTTCCCGGATCCGGAATATGTTGGCGGAGGAAAAGCCTCATCCTGGATTACGGTAGGAGCATCGAGCTGGACTAACGACGGAAACATCAAAGCAAACTTTTCTAATTACGGCAAAACGAAGGTGGATGTTTTTGCACCGGGAGTTGATATCAACTCAACAGTGCCGGGATCAAAATATGAAAAACTAAGCGGCACGAGTATGGCTGCACCTGTCGTTGCAGGCTTAGCCGGACTGATCCGCTCTTACTATCCAAAATTAACAGCTGTGCAGGTAAAAGACATCATTCTTAAATCAGTCATTAAGGTTAATCAGTCTGTGGAGATCAAAACAGATACGGGTACTAAAACCGTTCCTTTTTCAGATCTATGCGTTACCGGTGGTATCGTAAATGCATATGAAGCTTTAAAACTGGCAGCCAGCTACAGGAAATAATCGGCTGACAACTATCTTATAACTGAAACCCTGTATAGATTTTTCTTAAAATGCATGCTGAAGCACAGATCAAACTCATAGCGGATACCTTACTCCCGGGTTTTATTCCGAAATCCCCTGATGAAAAGGAACTTAGTTTTCATTTTACGATCCCTCCGAATAAGAGCTATAAGGTCTGGTATAAAAAAAATGCTAAAAATATATGGGAGTTTACCAGATTTGAGCCTGCAGAAACTTAATCGTATTTATCAGCTGATAATCCTATATTTAAAACATTAAATTT
>CBFGNP010000465.1:0-4322 GCA_965650095.1 uncultured Pedobacter sp.
TTAATGCAATAGGAAGTACAATTAACAATCCTTTGATCAGATAATTCAGTAACAACCTGCCAACTTTATTCATAACGCAAAATTAGATAAAATATTGAGCCTTGAAAGCTACTCGTAAAAATACACTCTTTTTACTCTCTGGGACACATTGGTCAGTATCTCGTAAGGAATTGTTTCAATCTGTTCCGCCAGCGTGGCAATGGTTAGCTGCTCGTTAAATACGATGACCTCATCTCCGGTTTTTACATCAAGTCCCGTTACATCCAGCATACACATATCCATGCAGATCACACCCACAGTTGGCACCAGTTTTCCTTTCACGAGCATCCTGCCGGTACCCTTGCCGAAAGCACGGCTATAGCCGTCAGCATAACCAATCTTGACTGTAGCTATGGTGCCCCCCTCTGGCAGCAGACCTTTACGTCCATAACCTACAGTTTCATTCGGCTTAATCTGCTTGACCTGCGTAATTGTCGTTTTTAAAACGGCTACGGTCTGTAAGCCCTTATTGTCTTTCAATCCGGCATCAAATCCGTACAAACCGATTCCAATACGAACCATATCCAGTTGTGCTTCCGGGTGGCGTGAAATCCCTGAAGTATTGGAAATATGTCTGATGAACCTGTAATTGATCGCCTCGCTAATCTGATCGGCGACATCAGTAAAACGCTCGATCTGATGTCGGGTGAATTCATCGTGCAGGCCATCCTCACTGCCTACCAGATGCGAAAATACCGAAGCTACTTTTACACGGTCGGTTTCGCATAATACCTTTAAAAGTTCGGGCAGGTCCGGTTCCTCGAAGCCAAGTCGGTGCATGCCGGTGTCTATCTTCAGGTGTATAGGGTAACCGGGCTCGTTCACAAATCCGACAAAGCTGTTTAAAATTTCCAGATTATAGATCTCCGGTTCGAGTTTATACCGGACAATTGCATCAAAAGCCGATGGCTCCGGGCTCATGACCATGATTGGCATTTTTATCCCTCCTTTTCTCAGGGCTATCCCTTCGTCAGTATAGGCTACTGCCAGGTAATCCACCTTGTGGTATTGCAGCAAATTGGCAATTTCGAAACTACCACTGCCGTATGAAAAAGCCTTAACCATTGCCATGATTTTAACGCCTGGCTGCAGTTTGGTTCTGTAAAACTGCAGGTTGCCTGCCAATGCATTCAGGTCTATTTCCATCACCGTATCATGCACTTTTTGCGCAATCAACTTACTGATCCGCTCAAATTCAAATTTCCTGGCGCCTTTAACCAGAATGGTTTCATTACTGAAATGCATGGCAGGAAAGCTTTCTACAAAATCCTGGGTACTTTCAAAAAAAGTAGTTTCAAGATCAAACAGATGAGCAGATGCACTGATGTTCGGTCCCACTCCAATGAGCCTGTTCACAGATTTTTGTTTTAAGAGCGTAGCGATCTCCGAGTAAAGCACCTCATTGTTCTTACCTGTTTCATAGATATCTGATAAGATCAGGGTCCTTTTAGCGTGTTGGTTCTGGAGGTTTAAAAAATCCAGTGCGATTGCCAGGGAAGAACTATCGGCGCTATAAGAATCATCAATTACGGAGCATTGGTTAATACCATTTTTTAACTCCAGGCGCATGCTTACCCGGGTAAGTTTTTCAAGACGCTGGTCGGCCTCTTCGGGAGTATAATCCAATGCCAGTAAGGTAGCCCAGCAAATGACCCCGTTCTCCAGGGATGCCTTATCATTAAATGGGATCAGGCACTCGATTTCCTTCTCTTTAAATCTTGCCCGGATGTAATTTCGTCCATCGATAGGTTCAACAAATAAGACCTGAAGATCTGCCGGCTCTTTGAAGCTCCATGAAAATTTCTGTTTTCCCGGTAAATCATCTTTGTTGATACCTGCAGTATATTCTGGAGCATAAATGAATACTGCTGCATCTTTGAACAATTTAAGTTTCTCCAGCATTTTTTCATGCTGTGAGGCAAAACCTTCTGCATGCGCTTCCCTGACATTGGTAAGAATACCAACTGTAGGTTGTATCATATCGGCGAGGGTATCCATTTCATTTTCCCTGGAGATCCCTGCTTCGAAGATCCCAAGGGTATGTGCATCATCGATTTCCCAGACGGAGAGGGGCACACCAATCTGGGAGTTGAAACTTTTGGGGCTTCTGACAATATTGAAATCGGCGGCGAGCAACTGGTATAGCCATTCCTTAACAATGGTCTTCCCATTACTTCCAGTTATGCCGAGTACTTTTAAGTCATGTTGCTGACGGTGATGTTTTGCAAGGATCTGTAAGGCCTGTAGGACATCTTTAACCAGTAGGATATTCGCATCCGGATAGGTGCCGGCATATTTTACCTCAGAGATCACAAAGTTACGGATGCCATTGGCATAAGCGTCGGCCAGGTATTCATGGCCATCTCTTTTAGCACTTAGTGCAAAAAAAAGCGATTCCTCAGGATCGATCACAGTCCTGCTGTCGATCACCAGTTTACGGATTATGGCATCATGTACTTTTTTAAATGAAGTAATATTCAGGATCTCTGCAATATCGCTGATGGTATAAGGGGCACTGCTCATCTGACAAAATTAAGTTTATGCGGCAAACTTCCTAATTTTATAAAATTTCTAAAATAAAAAACATGCGGTATTCTACGAGGGTAATTGCCGGGGCGATTACCTGCTGGATTTAAGGTAAAGAATGCTGTTGTAGAACAGCTTCCAGCAATGCGCTTGATTGGTGTTCCGGACTGATCAGATCCTGCAGGGTGACCTTATCCAGCAGCTGGTCGACCGTAAACTGGATCACCTGCCATAAAGAGCGTATAGAACAATCGATAGAATTTGTGCACAACTTTAACGCTCCTGGATAATCCTCACAAAATTTGTTGCTAAACAGTGCACCACCCAGCACCTTCATGACCTGGTTGATATTGACCTGGTCTGCCGGCCTGGCCAATACATAACCACCCTTATAACCCGGCGTGCTGTTGATGTAGCCTGCAATGCGCAAAGTCCGGGTAAGCTTGGCCACGTAAGCGGTAGAAAGTCCTTCTGATTCGCTTATCGCAGGGATGCTGATCCCCTCTTTTTGATCGTGCCTGGCAATGCGAAGCAAAATTCTTAACCCATATTCTTCTTGTGCGGTGATCTTCATTTCCTTTTTCTTTACATCATTCCCAATTCCAGCCGTGCGGTCTCCGACATCATATCTCTGTTCCATGGTGGATCCCAGGTGACGATAACGGAAACCTCATTTACGCCTTCAATTTCCCCTACTTTCTGTTCCACCTCCTGCGGAATGATCTGTGCTGCCGGGCAGCCGGGTGCTGTAAGCGTCATTACAATTTGTACATTGTTTAGTGGCGGCAGGATCTCAGTTTCATAGATCAGTCCCAGCTCGTATATGCTAACCGGGATCTCAGGATCATATATGGTCTGCAGGCAATCAATTACTTTTTGCTTTAATTCTTCCTTATCCATGATCTGTCAATTTTCTTTCGTCATTTTATAGGCCAGTGCATAATTTTTCATTTGTTTGATCATCGCCAGCAAGCCATTGGAGCGGGTCTGGGCCAGATGTGTCATCATCCCTATTTCAGCAATAAAATCCATTTTAGCTGCCAATATCTCCTCGGGTGTGTGACCCGATAAAACCTTGATCAGCATACTGATCAAGCCTTTAACGATGACCGCATCACTATCGGCCTTAAAAGTCACCTTCCCATTTTTATAAGCCGCGGTCAGCCAAACGGTAGACTGGCATCCTTTGATCTTATTTTCTTCCCGCTTGTATTCATCCTCAAGTCTGTCCAGCTTTTTACCCAGGTCAATAATATATTCATATTTATCTTCCCAGCTGTCAAACAAGGCAAAATCTTCGATGATCTCTTCTTCAATTTCAGCTATCGGCTTAATATCCATTATACTAACATTTTTATAGTTTTATGCAGGCCTGAGACCAGGACATCTATTTCTTCTTTCTGATTGTAAAGTGCGAAAGAAGCTCTTACTGTACCGGGAATGCCAAAACGTTTCATTAAGGGTTGCGTGCAATGATGACCTGTCCTGACGGCAATGCCCATATTATCCAGCAATACGCCAATGTCCTGTGGATGGGCACCTTCCACAACAAAAGATACCAGGCTTACTTTATCAGCCGCCTGGCCGATGATGGTCAGCCCTGGAATTTCCTGTAACCCGGCCGTTGCGTAGGCAAGCAGTCCGGCCTCATGCCTCCTGATCTCCTCTTTCCCGATCTGCGTAGTAAAATCCAATGCTGTTTTTAAGGCGATGGTATCTGCAATATTTGGTGTTCCGGCTTCATATTTATAAGGCAA
>CBFGNP010000466.1:0-4310 GCA_965650095.1 uncultured Pedobacter sp.
CCGGATTTACCGTTGGGAGGGTAGCAACATGTTATAAAATTTACATCAATTCTTTCATAAGTTTATCGAAGGCTTCTTTAAGGTCGGCGAGTTCGTGTTCGACTTTCGCTAATCTTTCTTCCAGCTCGCTGGCGGGTCTTGCGTAGCTTTCCTGGCTTTCATACAGCTCCGGATCTGGTGTTCCGCCTAATAAATGAACATAGCGGAGTTCCTTTTGTCCGGCGCGTTTTGGCAATTGCATCACATAGGGCATATCAGGCTCAGAAAGTCTTTCCAATACAGATTGTACTTCATCAAGGGATTCAAATTCATACATTCTTCCTGAGTTTGTGTTCAGTTCACCAGGAGTTTGCGGCCCTCTTAAGATCAACAAACATATCAAAGCTACTTCTTGCGGAAGAACCGGAAATACAATGGCAAAATTGTGCTTGTATTTTACGCTTCGGCTCGTGCCCCCTGTGGCTGTCGAAACAAGGCTTTTTCTTTTTAAAGTATCGAGTGCCAGAATTACCGTCTGCTCATCATATTGGACTACCGGTTTCCGGGATGTTTTTTGGTTACATGCCAGGGTGATCGCGTTGATTGTCATGGGGTAGTACTCTGGGGTTGTTTTCGACTTTTCCATTAGCACACCGAGCACACGAAGCTCAATGCCATCAAGGATTGGTAAAGTTTGTGATTCCATCTTTAAATATAGAAATAAAACGTTTCCTGCTAAATGAAATTAATTTTAAGCAGGAGAAAGAATGTCTTCAATCTGCATCAGTTCGGCTTTACTGAAATGAATATTGTCTAAACATTTCAAAGAATCGGCCAGTTGCTCTGGCTTACTTGCGCCAACTAAGACAGAAGTAATGCGGTTATCCCGCAATATCCAGGACAGGGCCATCTGGGCTAGTTTTTGTCCACGGCTTTCTGCAAGAGCATTTAATGCATTGAGTTGTTTTAACCGCTCCGCCGTAATCTGATCTTTTTGTAAAAAACCATGTGATTTTGCAGCTCTTGAATCTTCGGGGATACCACGCAGATATTTATCTGTTAACAGGCCCTGTGCCAGGGGTGAAAATGGGATGCAGCCTACCCCTTCATTTCCGAGGAGATCAAGCAGGCCATCCTCAATCCAGCGCTCATACATGGAATATTTAGGCTGATGAATGATGCAAGGTGTTCCAAGTGCTTTTAGCAATTGAATTGCCCTGGCGGCTTCGGCTGGTTTGTAATTAGAAATACCTACATATAAGGCCTTCCCTTGGCGAACGATGAGATCGAGTGCAGCCATCGTCTCTTCCAATGGCGTTTCAGGATCAGGACGATGGTGATAAAAAATATCTACATAATCAAGATCGAGCCGCTTTAAGCTCTGATCGAGACTTGATACCAGATACTTCTTTGAACCCCAGTCGCCATATGGCCCGTCCCACATGGTATAACCAGCCTTGGTAGAGACAATCATTTCGTCCCTATAACCCGAAAAATCTCTTTTTAGCAGTCGCCCGAAATTTTCTTCGGCTGAGCCGGGAGGCGGCCCATAGTTATTAGCCAAATCAAAATGGGTAATACCATGATCGAAAGCCAGCTTTAAAATGTTGGTGCAGTTATCTAACTGATCAACATGTCCGAAATTATGCCATAATCCTAATGAAATTACAGATAGCTTTAATCCACTGTTGCCACATCGGCGATATTGCATTTGAGTATATCTCAAGTTATTTGGTGTGTATGACATAATTCCATAAAAAACATCAGTAACCAACCATTGCAGGTTACTGATGCTTAGGTGATCAGCTATTATTTATTGCTATTTTTTTTATCAGTAACTTCTGTACGGATCTCCTGAGCAAGAACTTTTAAATCCTGCATCGCTTTACGTACCCTTGTTCCAGCGGCATTGTTACCTGCATTATAAAACTTGTCGGCATCAGCTTCAACAGAAGCTAACAATTCTTTAACTTTTGAAAATTTTTCCATGTTGTTTTTTGTTTTTTCTCGAAACAGCTTACACCGTTTCCATGTTTTGAATTTTTAATTTAAGCCAAATATATATTTTTTCGCAAATAAACGTACAGAACTTAGCCTGTATTGCAGATTTGTGTGCAAACTTTATTATTTTCAAAACCTTTTAAACCTTAAATGAGTTACTCCTTTAGTTACAAAATTTAAGAATTATCTCTAAGCATTATATTAATTTATGGCTAAATGCATACACCTTCTTGAGGATGATGAAGACATTAGATTTATTATTGAGTATGTGCTTATTGAAGAAGGTTATGACGTTGAGTCCTTTGGTACAGCATCAGATTTTAATATAAGCATGCTTGACCATAAACCTGACTTGGTTATTCTGGATGTAATGTTGCCTGATGGCAATGGAATGGATATATGCCGCAAACTAAAAGCAGAAGCACAAACCTGCTGTATCCCTATTATAATGATGTCTGCCCATGCTGCCGAAAAATCGGTATTAGAGGAAGCTTGTGCGGATGACTTTATCAGCAAGCCCTTTGATCTTAGCTATTTTATCCGTCATGTTAAGATACAGCTTCCTGTTTAAAGAAAATATTCTTGAAATACCAGAAATTTTTCTTATATTTGATTGGTTTTAAATATGAAGAATATGGCGGCTACCTCAAAATCTTATAAAACAAAAGCAAAAAGTGCTACGGTTACGGAAAGTGCTCTTATAGCACCCTATCAATCTCTATATGGCAATCCCATAAGTTTACTTACAAGTTCTAAAAATGGCTTATCTGCGAAAGCAGCTCTTGACTTCTTAAATCTGTCCGGCTTCAGTAAAGAGGAATTTCAGGACACCTTTAAAACCAATGTCAAAACTATACAAAATTATGTCTCCAATTCTTCAAAGTTAGATGCATCCTTAAGTGAGAAACTCTTAAAGTCATTTTCTTTATTTGATAAAGGCATAGCTGTCTTCGGTTCCGCGAAAGCATTTCATCAGTGGCTAAATATGCCTTCATACGGCCTGGGTAATCAAATCCCCTTTGATTTGATGGACACCATTACAGGCATCTCTCTTATTGAAGAAGAATTAATCAGGATTGAATACGGTGATTTAGCCTAGGGATGCAGGTATTTCGTATTGGACTTGCTAAATATGCGAATGCGTTAAATACCTCCGGGAGAGCTGCACGATGGAATCCTAATGAGGTTGAAATGATATATACTGCAGCTACACGTTCTCTTGCCTGCCTGGAAAACGTGGTACACAGGAACCAGATGGGGCTAAATCAGTCCTTTAAAGTGATGACCATAGAAATACCCGATGATCTGTGTATTTTAACTGTTGAACTAAAGAATCTACCAGGAGACTGGACGGAATTTCATCATATGCCCATCACGCAAAAAATCGGTGAAGATTGGGTAAGGGAAGCAAAATCTGCGATACTGAAAGTTCCCTCGTCCATTATTAATGCGGAATACAATTACCTGATCAATCCCCTTCATCCGGATTTTAAATCTGTCAGGCTTTTAAAAGCAGAGACTTTTATTTTTGATAAAAGGATAAAAATGTCATAATATCCGTTTTGCTTTGAATTTAAAAAAAAGCTGCCGACATTAGTGGAAGTGGAACAAACAGGAACATATAAAGCAATAATGGCGACTTACAACAAAAGTCAGTTGCAGGCTTACACCCTGTTCAAAAAGTTTTTTAGAGAAAACTATCCTTTGGGCTTTACTTTCCGAACTACGAGTAAAGACTTTATTATTTAAGCCCCGAATCCTTTCCTTTCCTTCTTCGATTCAGGGGCTCAGAAATTTTCTGATCAGCATGCTATACTAATTTCTGAACTAAAGCAGCCAGCCAGTGCAGCGGGTTAAATTATGTTGGCATTTCTTTAATCCATTAAACAAATCAATTTATCATACACAACATTATGGAAACAAAATCATTAGCCTTATCAAAGAGCGACTTCAAACTATTAAGAGAACATTTAGAAAAATCGAATATGAGTGCCTACAACAAAGAAAAGCTTCAGGCTGAGCTAAAAGCTGCGACCATTTACGCCGAAGACGAACTTCCTTCGGATGTAGTCTGTTTAAAATCTGAAGCAAGGATAGCCGATATAAAAACCGGAAAGGAATTTACCTTTAAACTGGTCATGCCCGAAGAAGCAAACACTCTGGGATAAGCTGACTTATGAAGGGATGTATACGCCGCCTACCACCAAAGGCGAAGGCGCGTTGACCTATCCGGACAGTGCAGGTGGCGTTCAGTGGGGCGGCGTCGCGTTTGATCCTCAAAAACAGATTGCGATCGTCAACACCTCTCACATTGTGCAGTATGTGAAGCT
>CBFGNP010000467.1:0-4309 GCA_965650095.1 uncultured Pedobacter sp.
AAAATGGAGCCATGATAAACAAGATACAGGTCATTCCACGCAGAACACACGACCCTGTGTTCAGAGTGGTAATCTATATTATAGAAGACAGCTGGCACCTTGTGAATGCCGAAGTCTACCTTACAGAAAACACTGGAATTAACCTGCTCGATACGCTCAATATCTCCCAGCTTTTTCTAAAAACCGGCAATACTTACATGCCTTCAAATATCAATTTCAAATTTAACGGGAATATACTGGGATTTAAGTTCGAAGGCTATTATGTCGGCGTCTACACGAATTATAACCTGCAGCCCGATTTTCCCAAAAATTTTTTCAAGGGGGAAATCCTAAAGATTACCAAATCGGTTAATAAGAAGGATTCTTTATTCTGGCTGAACAATCGCCCCATCCCACTAACGAACGAAGAGAGCCGGGAATACATCAGGAAAGACAGCATTGCGACGATAAAAACATCAAAGCGTTATTTGGATTCTATTGAAAAGGCAAACAATAAATTTGGCCCGGTTAAGTTCATTGTAACGGGATATACCATAAACAATCGTTATGCACAGAAACGATATCGTTTTGACCCGCTTTATCGTTCTGTATTTTACAACACAGTAGAGGGTCTTGCCCTTAAATACGGCGTCACCTATACTAAGGACCTGGGCGACAACCGTTACTACAACATCCGCCCGGAGGCCAGGTACGGTTTCTCCAACAAGACCTTAACAGGAAGCATCACCGCTAACTACTATTATAATCCAGTAAAACGAGCAAATATTAACATCAGTGCCGGTTCAGGAATTTTTGACCTGAACAATTATGGTTCGATGCGCTTACTGGGCAACACGATTAACACTTTGCTTTTTGAGACCAATTTCTCCAAATTCTATAAAAAGGAATTTGCAAATGTCGGTACGACAAGAGAGCTTACGAATGGACTCCAGGCGGCTCTTGATGTGAATTATTCACGCAACAGCAATCTGGTTAACACGACTACATTCAAAATCAAAGATCTTAAAGGAGAAACATTTACCTCAAACAACCCCTTTACTCCTGATACAGAAACACCGCTCTTCCCTACTTATAAGGCTTTGACATTAACCGCTTCGCTAAACTACACCATAGGCCAGCAATACATTACCCGCCCGGATGGCAAATTCTATCAGCCCTCTAAATATCCGGTAATCGACCTTTCTTACCGGAAAGGCATTAACCGCTTACTAAATAGTGATGTTGACTATGACCTGGTTTCCTTGGAAGTTTCTCAAAACAGGATCAGCAATGGTTTATGGGGATACTCATCTTTTGTTATTGGAACAGGTAAATTTCTTAACAATAATAAGCTCTTTTATCCGGAGGAGAAACACTTCAGGGGCAATCGGTCTTTATTCTCACTTCCAAACCTGAGAAAATTCCAGTTTCTCGATTTCTACCTTTTCAGTACGGATCGTGAATATCTTGAAGCGCACTTCGAACATAATTTCTCCGGCTTGTTTAGCAACAAAATTCCGCTGATCCGCAAACTCAAACTGGAGGAGATCATAGGCGCAAGCTATCTGAGTCAACCGATCAAAAGAAATTATACAGAGTTTTATTTCGGTCTTCAACGACTGATATTAAGAGCAACCTACGGCTTTGCTTATGATGGCAATAAAAGAGTAGCCCATGGTTTCCGGTTCTCGTATGGATTTTAATCTAATTACATCAATCAGTGCCTTTTATTTAATGGCTTTTTTGATTTAAGAACAGATGAAAGTAACAGCTTAGGTTATACTATATCTAAACAGGGTGCAAACAGGGTCTAAACAGGGTGATAACAGGGTCATTTATATAGTTATTACCTAGTTTACATATGCTGATCTTATGGCTTATTTACTATTTAAGTCCTTCTGTATGCAGTCCCAGACCTAAGGCGATACGAGTGCGGCCAAGCTGGCTTCATCAAGCAATCGTTCTGTGTCTGTTAAAATAATTTGGCAAAAAAAAAGGTTGATCATCTTATCAATGATACAACCTCTTTCATCCTGCCAGAGCAGGTTTATTTAATCGCCATCTTCTTACGCAAATCAGAAGGAATTCCGTTCTTATGCAGCAAAAATGCAGTAGTTTTATATTTCACAAAATTCTTCGTTACATACAAATATCCTTTATAATCGTTAGTAGCACCCCATGAGTTTTTAACGATGTAGTACTCTTTGCCAGCCTGATCTTTAGCCATACCGGTGATCTGCATACCATGGTCATCAGTAGTTTCATAATCATCGAAAGCCGCCTGACGCAGTTCTACAGTAATTTCCTTTTCTGGTTTAGGGCCGTTAAACATGGCTTTTTTCTCTTCTGAGCTCATGCTTTCAAAATCTTTCGCAGGCACATATGCCACACCATTTTTCCAGCTAAAGCCTTTTTCACTAACGTCTGTAGCCCATGCCACAGTAAATCCTTTTTTCAATGCATGATCAATAATGGTCGTGATGTCGTCCATCTGTACATTATAAACCTGATCGAATGACCAGTTATCCGGCACCATCAATACGGCTTTCTCATAATAAGGGCTGGTTGTAAAAGAAGACAATTCCACATAGTCAGCAGGATTAATACCTACAACCTCTTTAGCAAAGGTTTTAGGTGTATATTCCTTTCCCTCATAAGTAAATTTCTCTGGCACAGCACCCATGCAAGAATCAATTGTTGCAATATATCTTGCTTTCCAGCTTGGATCAAACTTACCATCGATAGCTTTTTTCAGAATAGCTTCCGTTAATTTGTTCATTCTTTGAGATGAACCCGGACTTCCATAATCGTTACCGTTATAGGCCTCCTGCGGTAAAGCACCATATTTAGCAAACATATTGGTCACATCATGACAAGCGCCACCATCCCCTAAGGTTAGCGCACCATGCATACGCACATAATTAATCCCTTTTTCAATATACGCATTCCGGGCCGTAAATAGATCAGCAAGGTCAACTGGTTTTTTCCCCATGCGGATCATTTCCGACTCCAAGAATGAATTCGTGCTATAGCTCCAGCAGGTTCCCGATGATTTTTGATTTTTTACTGAAGTGGCTTCAGCATTGATCACGGGAGTGAAGGTAAAGCTATTGGCGCTATTTGCACTTTGGTTGTTCTTTAATGAATTAACGAGGTTGTCCTGTGCAAAACCAATAGTGGTGCCAAACATCAGGCCCGCAGCCAACCACAGCGGTTTCATTGAAATTGTAGTCATTTTATATTTAAAGTTAGTTAGTAGAATTTTGTTGATTCCCAAATACAAACTTAGTAATTATCCAACACAAATTAAGCGGCCTATCCCCAAGACCATCTCAATATACCCCCTAAAAGGGGAATAAATCACCATACTTAGCCTAAAAATACTCAATTTGTTACAATCCATGCCCCTCCCCCATCCGTGCGTTAAAGCTGCATTTTTATACGCTTACCCAAGTAAAATACCTCCTGCCTATCTTTGTCTCTCGTTTAAATCAAAAAATACCTTCTCCGATAAGACCTAGACGCTCTTTGCTCCTTTTCAGGAGCCTAAGCGATGCCAGTCTTGGAGGAGAACGGTTTTTTTTGTCTGCTCCCTGCCTGAAACAAAAAATACCTTCTCCGATAAGACCTAGGCGCTCTTTGCTCCTTTTCAGGAGCCTAAGAGATGCCAGTCTTGGAGGAGAACGGTTTTTTTTGCACTTTTGCAACTTTAAACCCATTAAACGCCGTTTGCATCGGTATCAATGAAATATGAAAAAATTCCAGACCTTACTTTACTATTGCTATAGTCACATTTCAGAGGCAGAACAGTTTGCCGACGACCACCTTAAATTCTGTAAATCTCTTGGCCTTGTAGGCCGGATCATTGTTGCCCATGAAGGCTTAAATGGCACCGTTTCAGGCACAAAAGAGGCTTGCGAAGCTTATATGACTGCTATCAAAGCCGATGAGCGCTTTGCAAAAACCGATTTTAAAATCGACGACGTAGAAGCACCATCCTTCATTAAAATGCATTGCCGGTATAAGTCAGAGATTGTCCATTCAGGATTAAGAGATCCAAACATCATCGACCCAAACAAAAGAACGGGCAAACACCTCGAGCCTGAGGAGTTTCAAAAAATGATCGATCAGGAGGATGTGGTGATCCTCGATGTACGGTCAAATTACGAACACAATCTTGGCCGCTTTAAGAATGCGGTTACACTTGACATTGAGAACTTCAGGGATTTTCCGGAAAAAATAAATGAACTGGCAAAATATAAGGACAAAAAGGTGTTAACTTATTGTACTGGAGGTATCAAATGCGAAAAGGCCTCCGCACTGCTGCTAC
>CBFGNP010000468.1:0-4307 GCA_965650095.1 uncultured Pedobacter sp.
AAACTGCTTTTCGCAAAATACCGTCTTCGGTGTCCCCGCCATATTCCCAGTACATCGCACCCAGCATCCCACGGTTCAGGATATAACTGCATTTGATGGCTATGGATTCAGGATTTTCATAGGTGCAGACAAATTCCCCCTTATCGTTTTCGAGGAAAGGCACTTTTGCCTGATCATCCCACTGGCGCTTAAAACCATCCAGTTTCACGATTTCCTTATAATCGATAAAGCCCGCTATGCCACTTTTACCATGTCCGTAAAAAGGGATTCCCAAAACCAGTTTATTCAAAGGCATGCCTGCATTTACATGTGCAGTTACCCCTTCATCAACGCTGATCCAGCCCGTATATTTAGAGCGGTATAAGCCTGCGTGGTGATTTGGAGGACTTCCCATGTCATAAGTCATGATATTTACAAAATCGACCAGCGTTTCAATCGCTCTAAAATCAATATACTTCCCGTCTGCAACCGAGGCCAGTGTCAGCAATTTTCCTGGCCCGATCTTATTCCTGACGGCCTTCATCATTAACGTATAATTTTGGGTATCATCAGGAGACGACGATATTTTACCTGAATTGCTGGTTGGGTACTCCCAATCGATATCAATTCCGTCCAGGTTAAACTGGTTAATTACCCTCAGGCAATCTTCTGCAAACTTGTTTCTGTTGCTGTCTACCGCGGCCATCTCACTAAATCGTCCGCTGCCCCAGCCTCCTATAGAGATCAGAATTTTTAGCGCCGGGTATCTGATCTTCAGTTCAGCAAGATTTTTAAGCCGGTTTTCATTGTCAATGCGGATGCCGTTAAAATCTTTATTGACATGTCCAAATGCATAGTTGATATGTGTCACATAAGCAGGGTCAGGCATTATAGTAGTCCAGGACGTAACGTAAGCTACCGTGATCTTCTTAGCCTGAACCTTTTGCAGAGTGTTAGCCTGAACAGGTTTCTGGGCAAAACATGAGCCGCCTGCAAGCAGTATCAATAACAGGAATTTTATAAGCTTTATCATTTCGTTTAGGTGTTTAGTTTTACGATGCTCGGTGCACTTTTATACTTTTTATAGCTTCAACCGGATGTTAATTTTTGAGAGCAGGATAGAAAAACCAATCATCGCCAGGGCCCAGCCAAGAGACCCCGCAACAGCAAGCAATTGGTTTGCATCCTGTTTGTAAAAGAAGATGTGAAACCCCATTCCCCAGCAGATGAAATAGATCACATCCGGAGCAAGATAGGTGGTCAAGGAATTTTTACCTGCTTCCCTGAACATGACGGCCCATCTGCTTTTGCCTTTGATATCTATCAGAAAAAAAAGGAAGGCGTACAACAACATGCTGATCCCATTGCACACCATTGCCCAACTGGGTGTACCGTAAATTTTCGAAAGGATGAACCAGTTGCGCAGAAAAAAACCAATGCCCAGACAAACCACTCCCAGAACGATTGTTATCAATGCGATCTTTTTTAATCCCAGTTCCTTATGGGTTAAAATGAGGCTAACGGTAAGGCCTGCTAATACAATTGAAGGCACATTTCCATCTGTGATCACTCCAAATGCCGGATTTAAAAAGTCAAGCCAGTCGGTTAACCCCAATTGAGAAAGGATATTTAAGCCTATAAAAAGTACCCATAAAAAAGCAACCGCCCAGAGTTTTGAGTTTAAGAACAGGCAAGCAGCAGCCGCCACAAAGTAGCCCCATCCAATAAGGCCTAAAATACCCCACCATTCTATCCTGAGCCAGGAAGGATCATCAGCGTCCCCTGCTTTAAAAATAACTGCCAATGCGATTAAGCCTACCATCCCTAACACCTTCAGCCCGCCATATAGGTATCTACGAGATGGATTTTGAGGATAAGCATTCCATATAAGGAAAACAGAGAGGTATAACAGTACCGCCCAAAGGTTGTTATCTATTCCGCTCAGTTCCGGGTTGATGCGACCGGTATTGAGCATAAGCACCCCAATGAGCAATAAGCTAACTGTTCTCATGAGGATGTGACCGAAAATCTGCAGGGTTGGCTCTCCATTTTTCCTGCGCGATGCAATTGCATAGGGAATAGACATGCCTACCATGAATAAGAATCCGGGGAATACCCAGTCGGCCAGCCCCATACCATCTACACTGCCTTCAGTATGCATGAGCCATCCCGGCACACCCGGTTCATACAGGTCATTTACAAAAAGCATGAGAAATAAAGTTAGCCCTCTCATGATATCGATGGACAAGATACGCTGGATTTTGGGTTGAAGTGCTTCCATTTTATTTCTTATTTACCTGCGGCCCACAAGATAGCATTACCAAACATGGTCTTAAATTCTTCAGATTTCAACAAATTTGCATGATGGCCCATCAGGAAATATACATTCGGGGCCTTCATTTTCCCATTGCTCCATATCACCGGATGATCGCCCATTTTTATAGCTGAGGGCGGCTCATAACTTGCCTCATCTACATTAGCCAGGACTTCCACATCAGGCCTTGGATTTTTGTCAAAAGTATACCATTCCTCATCAGGGATCATAAATGAAGCGGGTAGCCCCTTCATCACCGGATGCTTTCTGTATTCAACCTGCACTGTACCTGAAGCCCTTTCGGCAATATAGTTTTTGAAGCGTATCCCACCCATAAAATCCGAGAACCAGTTCCACATTGGATAACCATCAAATTCGCCCAAAAGGGTTGCATGATGAAAACCTACCCAACCACCCCGGCCCTGTTCTATGTATTTTTCGAAAGCTGCCTTCGACTCATCACTCCAGGTATATGGCGGAAAATTTAACTGAATAAATACTTTGTAACCGGACAGATAGGACTCATTAATGGCTTTAGTGTTATTTATTACGGTAATCTCGAAATTCTGCGTTGCAGCAAAATCATTGAGCCATAAAAGGGCTGCGGCTACAAAACCTTCATGACCACCGCCCCGTTCTGTTAGTACCAACACCTTAAATTTTGATATTTTTTGAGCTGCATTTACTTTTGTTATCTGAACAATCGATACCAGTATACCTAATAACACCAATTTAACAATTTTGCCTTTCATATGTATGTTTTATATATCGTTATTTATTTGCCGACATGGCTGTTACAGCCTGTAAAAACCAGCCGGTATGTGGAATCCATTGCTCGCTCCATCGCCATTCATTGCCATGATCACGGACTTTAAAATCAATGCCTGATCCGTCCACTTTTCCATCCTTGCCTGTAATCCCATTCGAAATTCCACCCTTCCCTGTACCATGCCCATACATGGAATCCATATGCGGTACATTATTTTCTCCATAACCATACATCATACACATATTATATGGGTTACAACCTAATATCCAGGACACGAGGTTGCCGGCAAATTCTGAAAGTTCCGGTTTTACACCAAAGACAGCCTTTGCCGGATAAACCAGGCGGCCACCCACAATGATGGCCGCAGCTAATGAAC
Source organism: uncultured Pedobacter sp. (assembly GCA_965650095.1). Taxonomy (GTDB): domain Bacteria; phylum Bacteroidota; class Bacteroidia; order Sphingobacteriales; family Sphingobacteriaceae; genus Pedobacter. The sequence continues at coordinate 3,439 of CBFGNP010000468.1, forward strand.
CTAAACGGGCATTTTCTCCCTGCCACCACCAACCGCTTTCATTTTCGTGGGGAATGAAAAAACCGGTTTTGACCTTCCCTTTATAAAGAAAACTTTGGCGGGGATAACCAAACGGGTTTTCCGTCTCCCTGGTGATTTTCAGGTTGTAATCAAGTGCGGTTTTAATGGTCAATAAAGCCTTTGCTCTATGATCAGCATCCGTTTCTACATCCAGGTACCTTGCCAGCGCAATTACAGGCAGACCTGCATCTGCTGCATGCCAAAACGGGCGGTCTTTATCATTGGCGATAAAATACCCTGCCGGGGAGAGCCTTTTGTGCAGATTTTCCGACCGGATCCGGGCCTCGGTACGGTACAATACCTTCCCCGTTGCCTTCCATAACTCGGAAGCGGCCACCAAAGCACAATAGTCATCGATGATATTGTCTTTATGATCATCGGCATATTGCGTACTGAACTGCTGTAAATGTGAAAACGCACGTTCGGCGGCGTGTAGGTATTGTTTAGATGAAAACGCGCCATATTCTTTCCACCTGGAGATCCTGGCAAGGGCGGCGATGGCCATTCCGCCACCTTCACGGTACGCGCACTGATAATCGGCAGTGGTTTTACTGTCAGCCAGCAAGCCCACCACCCTTCTTGCTTTCGGATCCTTGTTGAAATAGCTGAAGACAGTCATGTAAAAATAGCCTTCAGCAGAAAGCGAGCGCATGACATAATCGGCACCGTAAAGGGCCTCAGTCACCAATGCCGCTCTGCTTCCTAGCTTGGTTAACACGCCTGGGATAGTTTCCACGGTATTGATCATCGACCAGGTGACCATAGGAATTTGCTGGGGCAGCATAAAATTCGTATAGGCCAGGTGTGAA
>CBFGNP010000469.1:0-4288 GCA_965650095.1 uncultured Pedobacter sp.
TTTTACGCTGAAATTCCTTTGCCTGCTTTTCCTTTTCTATAATATCATTCTCCCTTCTTTTGCGCATATCCTCTGTCAGCAATACCTGATCTGCCTGATAAGCTTTATACATTTTATCAATCTCGACAAAGTTATTGTCGACCTGTTTCTGCCATTGTTGCGACAAAACGTTCAACTGATTTAATGATGATTTATAATCAGGCAGATGCTGCAGAATATATTCTGTATCCACATATGCAAACTTTTGCGCAAATGCACCAAAGCTTATGAAAAGCAAGATGCAAATTAAAAAATACTTTTTCATGGGTGTGTGAGTTTTTTTTCCGTATTAATTATCGTTTCAATTTCTTCAGTTACCTTCCATGGTTTAACGCTTTCAAATTAAGATAGGTTTGCCTGGCTTTACCCGACAAACCTATCCTGATTTAATCATGCGTTTTAATTAAATCCTCCAAGCTGTTGGGCTATACTAAAGTGGAATTGTCCTTTATTGGCATCAGGAGATCCGGGGATCTTATCAAATCCATAACCCCAGTCGATTCCCAATAATCCAAATATCGGTAAAAATATTTTTGCACCAAAGCCGGCTGACCGTCTAACATTAAACGGATTAAAATCCGAAAACTTATTCCAGGTATTGCCACCTTCAGCAAAAGCTACTAAAAATGCAGTGGCCTGCTGACTGGCAATTACAGGATATCTCAATTCCATTACATATTTGGTAAAGATCGGACTACCCGATTGCTGCGCAATATTAGGATCAGATCCTACCGGAATTACAGAGTTATTGGCATATCCACGCATAGCGATCAGCTCCGATCCCTGAAGGAAGTCAAAACCCTGCATACCGTCACCACCAAGTTTAAACCTTTCGAAAGCAGACTGACCTACAGCACTGTTGTATGAACCAAGGAAACCAAACTGTGCCTGTGCTTTAACCACAAACTTTCCGGCAAGCCTCTGGAACCATTGCGACTCAAATTTCCATTTATGGTATTCTGTAAATTTATAACGCTGTTTATCAGATGCCGTTTCATAATTTACATTGTTCAGCAATGAATAAGGAGGGGTTGCTTGAATCGTAAATTTAAAGAATGAACCCCCGGTTGGGAATATCGGGGAATCCCGTGAATCCCTGCTCAGTTCCTGGGTTAAGTTGAAGTTGTATGAGGTACCTGTACTAAATAAAAACCCACCGTAATTATTCAGGATATACTGTTGTGCATTAATGGAATGGGTTAACTGGAAATAGTTATCCGGAAAGTTCAATCTTCTTCCTAAACTAACGGTAACCCCATTTAACCGAATTTTTGAATACTGGCTGCTTGACGGATCAATCGTACCGTAATAGCTTCTACCCCCGTTAGATTGTAACGAAGTAAAAGCACTGATCCCAAAGCTGATCGGCTTTTTACCACCTAACCATGGCTCAGAGAAAGAAAAGCTGTAAGACTGGTAATATTTTCCATTTGTTTGTCCCCGTAAGCTTAACTTTTGCCCGTCTCCTTTTGGCAAAGGTTTATAGGCACTTAAGTTAAACAGATTTCTTAACGAGAAGTTGTTAAATGTTAAGCCCAGTGTACCAATGATGTTACCACCCCCAAAGCCGCCTGAAAGTTCGATCTGGTCAGAAGGTTTCTCTTCTACATGATATTCAATATCTACTGTACCATCTGCTGGATTTGGTTTTGGAATAGGATTAGTTTTCGACTCGTCAAAATTACCGAGCTGGCCGATCTCGCGAACACTTCGGATCAGCAGGTCTTTTGAAAACTTCTCTCCTGGTTTTGTACGGATATCACGTAATACCACACGGTCGTTCGTGATCGTGTTTCCTACTACTGTAATTCGGTTATTGGTATACTGAGGACCTTCATAAATCCTCATCTCCATTTCAACGGTATCACTGTAAATCCTGGTCTGAACCGGATCCACATTAAAAGTTAAATAGCCATCATTAAGATAAATACTGGATACGTCATCGCCATTAGCGCTTCCTCTTAATTTTTTCTCGAGCTTCTCTTCACTAAATACCTCCCCTTTTTCAATGCCCAATGCCCTTTGTAAATAATCAGTAGTATATTTTGCGTTTCCTACCCAGGTGATGTTACCGAAATAATATTTAGGCCCTTCAAATAGATCAATTTTAATGCCCACTGCCTTATCGCTGTACTGATAAATGCTGTCCTTTAAAATTACCGCATCACGGTAACCTTTTTCCTGCATCTTGGCAATCAGCTTTACTTTGTCTTCCTCGTATTTCTCCTTATTAAACTTTCCTGATCCAAACACTTTATAGAATGCCTGTTGTTTTGTTTTCTTGAGATACTTACGAAGTTTAGCCGAAGAGAATTCTTTATTTCCGGTAAAATTCACTTCATGAACCTTGACCTTTCTGCCCTTATCGACAAGTACCTGCAATATGACACTGTTCTCCTGGCTCGGATCCGGCTTAGTTTTGTATTCAACATTGGTAAAGAAATATCCCTTTTCCAATAAATATTTTTTAATTGTAGCCGTGGTACTGCTATATAAGTTATCATTGATAATGGCCTTACCCGGCTTTTCACTAAGCTTTTCAAGGATATCTGTTTTCTGCGATTTACTGACCCCTGTAAACTCAAAAGAAGCTAAACGCGGGCGCTCTACGACTTCAATATCAAAATATACCGTATCCTCAACTAGCTTAACGATGTCCAGCTGAATATCATCAAATAAGCCTTGTGCCCAAAGATTTTTAATTGCATTTGCAGTTGCCTCGCCCGGTAGCAATATTCTTTCCCCCTTAATCAATTTTGATAGGGTGATGATCACCTCTTTATCCAGATATTTGGTCCCGGTTAAAGTAGTGCCCCCAATGATATACTCTCTGGGATTGAAATAATCCAGTTCTAATCCTTTGACTTTTAAAGTAGGAGTTGCAGGATTGGACTGAGGACGGGTAATCTGTGCCACTGTTGGGAGACCAATCAATAACAATAATATAAGTTGGTATATTCTTTTCATTTACAATCTAAAAATCGATGCTAAGTTAATTTAAACACATGTTAAAAAGTGTTAAAAGTAAAATTAGTTAAGTTGTTCACTAATTTTACCAAAGCGGCGTTCGCGTTTCTGGTAGTCTACAATGGCTTCAAAAAGGTCTTCCTGTCTAAAGTCAGGCCACAAGGTATCGGTAAAATACAATTCTGTGTAGGCCATTTGCCACAGCAGAAAATTACTAACCCTGTGTTCGCCACTGGTTCTGATCATCAATTCCGGATCGGGCATATTTATCGTGGTCAACTGAGCAGAAAATTGCTCTTCATTAATATCTTCAATATTTATTTTCTGGTCTTTTACCTGCTGCGCAAGTTTCTTTGCGGCCTCAATAATCTCCCATTTGGCGCTATAGCTCAAAGCAAGGGTTAAAGTACAGCGGGTATTGTTCGCCGTCTTTTCCATCGCACTTTTCAAGTCTTCAATACATTTCTGGGGAAGAGAGGCAATATCCCCGATCGCATTAAGCCTGATATTATTTTTGGTAAGGGTTTCAGTTTCCTGGTTAATGGTCGAGATCAATAACTCCATTAAAGCGTTTACCTCCTCAATAGGTCTGTTCCAGTTTTCAGTTGAAAAAGCATATACAGTCAGGTATTTGATACCGATGTCTACACAGCCCTCAACAATATCCTTTACGGACAACACCCCACTTTCATGGCCAAAAACCCTGAATTTACCTTGATTTTTAGCCCATCTTCCATTGCCATCCATAATGATAGCGATGTGTTCAGGTAAGCGTGTGATATCTATTTGTTCTTTAAATCCCATTTATTTCCCGCAAATATGCTTAAAATGTATAACATTTTTGGGACACAAAGGTATAAGATATGCCAATACCAACAAACATATATGTATCTCTTTTTCTAAAATCGCCCCTCTGAATGCCTGGAGCACCATATTGAGTACGGGAAGGATCTGAAAGAAACTTACGATCAGCGAAATAACTGTCGTTAGCCCATACATTTGGATCGGGATATCTGCCACTTACATCATCCAGGTAGTCGGTATAAGTAGTGCGGTATCCGATCTGAGAAAACATTCCCCAGTTGTCCTTCAAACGTACTTTAACACCAGCTCCGTAAGGAATGCTCATTACATAGTTCCTGTAGACTCCGCTCTGCCCCTCAGTCTGGTAAAATCTAAGGGTATATTCCCTGTCGTTATGAATGGCTTTCGGACTATAAAACACACCACCTATCCCTGTAAAGATATAAGGTGTAAATTTTTTGGTCCCTCCACCGGCAAA
>CBFGNP010000470.1:0-4287 GCA_965650095.1 uncultured Pedobacter sp.
CTTTTGGAAAAATCCCTGAAGTGGGGGATAGTGAAGAATGTTATGGCTATTTGTTTACGATCTTAAAGAAAACAGAACAAAACATAGAAACCATAAAGCTTGAACTGGTCATCAATAAAAGTGATATGGTAGATTTACATTAAAATCTCCACGATGCATGTTTTTTATACCCCAGACATCAGCTCAGATGAATATACACTAAATGAAGAGGAAAGCAGGCATTGCGTTAAAGTGTTACGCCTGGGCGCCGGCGCTCATGTTCATCTGGTAGATGGCATTGGGGGACTTTATAAAGCTGAAATTGTAGATGAACCCAAAAAACGGGTACATCTAAAGGTAATTGAAGCCGAACATGAGCATAACAAACGCAATCATCATCTACATATCGCAATTGCCCCTACAAAAAATATAGATCGGCTGGAATGGTTCCTTGAGAAGGCTACAGAGATTGGCATAGATGAGATTACACCTGTGATCTGTGACAGGTCTGAGCGTAAAATAGTCAAGGAAGATCGCTTGTACAAAGTCATCACTTCCGCCGTAAAACAGTCTTTACAAGCCTATCACCCCGTATTAAATCCTCAGATTACGTTGTCTGCTTTTTTTAAGCAGCGCAGCGACACTGTTAAAATGATTGCTCATTGTTTGGACAACGAACCGAGGCAGTTCATCGCGGAGCTGATCAAACCACAACAACACTACGTCATTCTTATTGGCCCGGAAGGTGACTTTACACCTGCTGAGATACAAATGGCTTTGCAAAACGACTATAAACCTTTAACTTTAGGTAATACACGGTTAAGAACGGAGACCGCTGCGTTGGCGGCGTGTTTTGAAGTGAATTATTTAAACAGATGAGGATTAGGTTTATACTTTTTGTAGTGATTGTGTTGCATAGCAGTTTTTCGGTTCCAACCTATAAAATGGCTAAGCTGAAGTACAATGGCGGGGGCGACTGGTATGCAAACCGCACTGCATTGCCGAACTTGATTGATTTTTGTAACAAGAACCTAAAAACGAATTTTGCCGCCCAGGAAGCTATTGTGGAAGTTGGGAGTACAGATATTTTCAATTATCCTTTCGTCTACCTTACGGGGCATGGTAATGTGGTTTTTAGTGCAGCAGAAGCAGCTAACGTCCGCAAGTATTTAACGGGAGGCGGGTTTCTGCACGTCGACGACAATTATGGTCTGGACAAGTTTATCCGTACCGAGATGAAAAAGGTTTTCCCGGAGTTGTCCTTTGTGGAACTGGCACCGGGCCATAAGATATACAATCAAAAGTTTAAATTTCCTAATGGACTGCCGAAAATCCATGAGCACGATGGTAAACCCCCGAAGGGCTATGCTTTGATCTGGCGGGGGCGGGTGGTTTGTTATTACACGTTTGAGTGTGATCTAGGCAATGGTTGGGAGGATTACGGCACCTATCCCGGCGACACCCAGGAAAAGCGCACGAGCGCATTAAAAATGGGTGCTAACCTGATTCAGTATGCATTAACACAATAACTATGAACGTAAAAGTAAATGATCGTTACCATTTTGATATAGAGGTTCAACAGAAGGCGTTGAAAGTCGATGGAAGTGAATTGCAAATTGATGCAATAGAACTGACCGAAGGGCATGCCCACATCATCTATCAGAATAGATCATATCAGATTGAGCTGGTTTCTGAGATCAAGGCGGAGAAACGCAGTGTGATAAAAGTAAATGGAACGCGCTACGACGTCGCGATTGAGGATCAGTATGACCTTTTACTTAAGCAACTCGGGCTGGACAATATGCGGGCCAGTAAAATCCAGGAGATCAAAGCTCCGATGCCGGGTCTGGTATTGAATGTGATGGTTCAGGAAGGGCAGGAAGTGAATAAGGGCGACAATTTACTAGTGCTGGAGGCCATGAAGATGGAGAATATCATTAAATCGCCGAGCAGTGGCAGGGTTAAAAAAATACTGGTCAGTAAAGGAATGAAAGTAGAGAAAAATGAAATACTGATACAGTTTTCTTAACTGATTTTCTTATCAAAGGAGCGGATGTATAAAAAATGCCCCCAAAAAGTATCTGGCTTTTTGGGGGCATTTTTTATACACAACTTTTTGTGCAGATTATTTTCCGCGAAATGCTTTTGCAGGTTTGTTTTTAAACTGACGCTTTCCGCTGGACCGGATTTCTGGTGCACCAAGCATGGTCATTGCACATCTGAAGCCGATATCAGCAGTAGATTCATCCTGCTGCAAAAATCTTCGTGATGCAGGATTAAGCCATAAGGCCTGATCATTCCAGGATCCCCCTTTGTATACTCTAGATTTGTCATTGATCAACGTAATTTCGCCATAAAGTTCACTTTGTGGATCTCTGTAGCCACGCTGATCTGCATATGTGTTCTTTAATGAATCAGCAGATTTGGTTGCAGCCGCCTGTTTTTCTGCCCAGGTCTGTTTTTTTGCATACAAAGCCTCGGTCATTACGGGTCTATTGTATTTGTCAATTTCGATCCTTCCGGTGGTTGGATCAGCAATCTTTTTATCCTGATAGAAATTTCCCCTGTACGGGTTAAAGGCATCGGCGGCCTCAAAAGTATTTGAGCGGTAAACATCAGCCACCCACTCATTGACATTTCCTGCCATGTTGTAAAGGCCGAAATCATTTGGCGTATAAGACCTTACATTGACAGTTATACTTCCTTTATCGTTTAAAGAACCTCCGACACCCATATAATCTCCTTTAGTTCTTTTAAAGTTTGCCAGAATTAATCCCCGCGTGCTTTTTTGGGCAGAGCTTAAGCCTAAGCCGCTCCAGGGATAGATTTTATTGTCGCCAATGTTCTCGTACTGTGTATTGCCGATCAGGCCAAGCGCGGCATATTCCCATTCTGCCTCTGTTGGTAAACGGTAAGGTTGCTTTAAAATACCATCTTCAAGTCTTACCGTTCTTGTAGCTGCATTTTTACCACCGCCTGCTGTACCAGCATTGGCCGGGTTCAGATCTTTCATTGCCCGTTTCCCTTTATCGTCGTATAAACCACCTAAATAGGTGTCGGTGCTAAAAGGTCCTGTGGGTCGGGCTGTAGCATTTGTATTGCCTTTTGCGCCACCATTCATATCTTTGAAGGTGGTCATATATCCTCGTTCGCGGAGCAGGAACTCGTTCACCCTATCAGTTCTCCATTGACAGTATCTTTCTGCCTGTTCCCACGTTACCCCAACAACAGGGTAATCCTGATAGGCGGGGTGCCTTAAGTAATTGCCAACATAAGGCTCATTATAAGAAAGCGGTCTGCGCCAAACCAGTGTATCCGGCATTTCATTATAATAATACTCATAGTCTTTCGGGAAATTTGTACGTATCCAGTTCAGGTACTCCAGCCAGTTCGTATTGGAAACTTCAGTTTCATCCATATAAAATGAGGAAACAGTAGTCTCCCTTTTATGATTGTAAGAACTTAATTCCTGTCCGGGTACATTGATGGCACTGCCACTCATTACAAAAACACCACCCTCGATTTCTACTAATCCGGGACCTGGGCCTCGCTTGTACTTATTATTGACCACAAAACCACCGTATTCCTGCTTATTGTAGGCCATTCCGGTCTTATCAGAAGTTGTACCTGATTTAGATTTACAGGAGACTAAAGAACCAATAGCTATTATGGAAATGAGCGTAAATAGGGATGTTTTTTTCATTTAGATATAGTATAAATCGATCTTTAAGCGTTATTACAGGTTATGTGAATCGCCCATTAACACTACTAAGAGTTAAAATTACACAAAAAATCGTTTATGCTCCAAGAACATAATTAATAATTTAAAATAACCTGTTGATTTAAAGCAGGCGGTTAACCATACAATACTTTGAAATTAATAAACACTGTGGTAACTTGCGCTCCTTTAATTGTTCAAATTATTTAAAGCTGATGAATTTAGGGTGTCTGATAAAAACTGCTTTAAGCATATTTTCTTTAGTGATAGGTTGCACTGAATTGCATGCTCAGGTAATGGAGACAGGTACCCAGACCAACGGGAGCGAAGCAAGCAATATCATCACTGCTGTACCCTTTCTGCTGATCATACCTGATGCGCGGTCCGGAAGCATGGGCGATGCAGGTGTAGCCGTTCAACCGGATGCGAATGCTATGGGAATAAATCCCTCTAAGCTTGCTTTTCTAGATAAAAAATATGGTTTTTCTGTTTCTTACAGCCCCTGGTTAAAAAGCCTTGTTCCGGATGTAAGCCTCACTTATATAAGTGGTTTTTACAAGCCCGACGAAAAGACGACATTAGGAGGGGCA
>CBFGNP010000471.1:0-4277 GCA_965650095.1 uncultured Pedobacter sp.
ACAGAACTGGTGTCTTTGGGCGAATGTTTTGTCACTAAAGTATAGCAGTAATATGGGCACCAGGATGTATTTCATAACAGTTCAATTAGAATCACTAAGGTTTGATGACTTGATTCAACACAGTGGGTACCTGCAGCAGATCGTAATCCTGACTGTAAATCAAATACTTATTGTGCCATGTGGGCGAAAACTTGTCTTTGGCATCCCTTAATCCTCTGTACCTGGAGAAAGAACGGATCTTTTCGTAAGCAAATTTCATGGAGCGTTCAGGAATATTATGTGCCTGTATCATGCCGGACATCGGTGCAAATCCAATATTCACCGTTTCGAAGCCCTGCAGCTTTAAATGTTCAAACATAGCTACTATGATGAAATCAATAATGCCATTTGGTGCATCTGCCGTTTTTCTGATCAGATCATAGGTCGCTTCACCTTTGGCGTAATCAGGTACAAGATTCAAAAAAGCAATAATTTTTTCTTCTGTATTTTCTATGGTAATGATGCTTTGTGATTTAAGTTCATCCCAGTCGAACATGCCCTGCGAAAATACGATCTCTTCCCTTTCTGTATCTTTCAGCCATTCGTCTGAAACCGATTTCAGCCGTTGTAAAATACCGTCTTTTATCGGAGCAGTATAAATTTTGCTGATATAACCATTCTCAGCAACTTTCCTGATCGCATTGCGGATCGATTTTCTGTTTCCTCCTGCCAGGCTGAAAGATTGCAGGTCAACTATTCCTTCCTGTCCAAGAAACAGCTTCTTTTTATTCAATAGTTCATAATCAGACAGATTTTCTTCAGGAACGCGATAGTAGATGTTTTTTAAGCCCTTTTCCGCACAATATTTGTCAAAAGACTGGATGATGAGCTTTCGATTTTCAGATCTGGAAACAGGGCATTCCAATACTACAGCAAAATTCCCGGAAATGCGGTAAGCCAAAAAGCCATTTTCCTCCCGATAAATGAGCTTGTCACCGTAAGTTTTGAAGTAATCCAGTGCAGAATTGCCATATTTTTCCAATTGCAGTTTTGCCCATTGCAGATCATCATCTTCCGTCTCAGATTTAGGGATATACGGTCGGATGAGGGCGTAGATCAGGAAGGCAACGGAAAGGAAGCCACTGATATTAATCGACAACAAAAAGTTGCGTGCAAACTGGTCCTCGGGAACCAGGTCATTGTTTCCGATCAGTATAAAATTTTCCAATGTATACCTGACCGACTGCCACCAGCTAAAGTCTATATTGAAGTGCTTTTTGTCCAGAAAATAAAATCCAATTGTTCCATACAGTAGGATAGCGGCTACACTCAGCAAGGTCGTTTGAATACCCAACGAACGTGTTTTTGGATTGGTCTTGATATAATATTCCTTTCTTGAAACAAACAGGATTACAATTACTAATAGTGCAAAACTAGCCTCCTCGTAATCGATGGCCTTGGTCATATGGCCAATAAGGGAAATGATACATAGGCTGAGCCCAAAGTACCAGGCGATACGCAGTCCTTTGAGCATAAATGCTGCTGTTACCAGCAGGAACAAGCCTGCTGTCAACACAAAATAGTTGGAAACCCTGATCGCTTCGATGGGAAGAAAGTCTTTCAAAAAAATAAGTCTGGAATGAATGGCGGGGGTAAGTACAGATGTCAGGTTGACGATCCCCATCAGCAGCAGTAATAAAGCCGGCAATATGCGCATCAAGAGCCTGTCGATCTTTAAAAGAAAACTGAATGCTCCCAGCAGCATTGGTGTCCAGAACTCCATAAACCTGTATACAAAGGTTATAGATACTGCTTCAGCACTTGAATATCCCAATCGCATCAACATAAAAGTCATCGATGCTTCTACAGCACCAAGTCCTCTTAAAAATGGAGATATGATCAGGAATACAACGCTGATGATATAAGTGACCAACGCACTGGCCAGAGCGGGGTGGATCGATAAAGCCAGCATGGCAATGTAAATGTGCACAATACCTATTACTTCGATTAACACGCTGTAGCCTAATGTTTTTAAAAAGCTGTTGCGTTCAATTGCATTGCTCCGGAAATCTGCTGCATACACCTCTATCACCGGAATGTACTTCATGATAAGCAAATATGACGCTCCTTTGTTAACCACAGCACGGTACAGCATATAGATGCCGGCAATCAGTCCAAATACAGCAATCAATCCAAACCATTCACCATGTCCTATGCTGCCTTCAATAATGGCGTAAATGAACACAGGAATAGCTATAATTACTACCGAAAGGATCCCTACAAAACCATATATAGAAGATGCGAAATTGATCTGCGACTGGGATACTCCTTTTTTTTCAATATCACCACTGAAAAAAGCGAGTGAGGAAACTCCTCCCGCAGGTAAAAAGACACTGACAAAATTTCTTTTGAGGAATAACAAGGTGCCATCTCCAATGGAAATAGAGCTTCCAATAGCGGAAAAAGCAAATTTGTACATCATTCCATGAACAAATAGATAAGCTATGCTCAGAGTAATGCCCAATGAAATCCATATCCGGTCGGCGGTGAGGAATAACTGTTTTACCTGCTTCAGTTCGCCCTGCTCATGCTTCATGAACCAAATGGAAAGTGCCAGAAAGAAAACTGTAAATATAAAACTGGCGATGATTTTTGCATGCTCACGAACAAACGGAGTAACAAACCGGAGTGCTTTCATACGCAGTATTTTAATTCAATTTACGTAATTGTCTGTATAGAATTAATGAGGATCAGCAAAAAGAGAAAAAAATACCCTTTGCTATTCTCCTGCTTTACCGGAAAAATTATCCTTTGCTATTCTGCTCCCAGCTTGACCGAAAAACTTATCCTTTGCTATTCTGCTCCCTGCTTGACCGAAAAACTTATCCTTCTATTCTGCTCCCTGCTTGACCGAAAAAATTACCTTCTTAGAGGAGGCCTAGGAATTTTTGTCCCCTTCAGGACAAAAGGTTCCAGACTCCGAAAAGAACGGTTATTTTTTCTTTGCTTCATTCCAATAAACATCCATTTCCGCCAGCGTCAAATCCTGCAGTTCCTTCCCATTTTCCTTTGCTTTTTCTTCCAGATACTGAAAGCGCTTAATGAATTTTTTATTGGTTTTTTCCAATGCGTTCTCTGGATTGATGTTAATAAAGCGTGCATAATTGATGAGTGAGAACAGCAGATCCCCGAATTCGCTTTCCGCTTTTTCTATATCAATTGCGGTATTATCCACCACATTAAACTCTGCTTTAAATTCCTGCATTTCCTCTTCCACTTTTTCCCATACCTGCGTCTTGTCTTCCCAGTCGAAGCCAACACCCCGGGCTTTTTCCTGTATACGGCTTGCCTTAACTAAAGAAGGCAGTCCGGCAGGCACCCCGGCAAGCACCGATTTATTGCCTTCCTTGAGCTTTAGTTTTTCCCAGTTCCGTTTTACATCCTGTTCATCCAGCACCTCTACATCCCCATAAATATGAGGATGACGACTGATGAGCTTATCGCAAACGCTGTTCAGCACATCTACAATGGTGAAATCATTAGTTTCCGAAGCTATCCTGGCATAAAAAACGAGGTGCATCATTACATCCCCAAGCTCTTTTTTCACTTCATCCAGGTCGCCCTCTAAAATGGCGTCAGACAACTCATAAGTCTCTTCAATAGTCAGATGCCTTAATGTTTCCATCGTTTGTTTTTTGTCCCAGGGACATTGCGTGCGCAGGGTATCCAGAACATTCAATAGGCGTAAAAAGGCTGACGATGGCTCTGTGGCGGTAAGTGGTGGTATATTTCTGGGCATTATTAGTTTTATTTTACGATGTTAAAGGTAACCATCATCGTGGTTAAAAAAAGAACAATCAGGCCAGATAGGAATATAAAATCTGCCAGCTTTTCCAAACGGACCGTGTACTTTTCATTTCGCATAGACAAGAAGGAAAGGATGGAGCTAGTCATGAATAAGATGATGGCCAAGGCCGTGGTTTCATCAATCAGTGTACTGTCCTGCATATTTGAAACTTTGATGGAGGTCAGCACGATGAAACACAAACCGAGTAAGTTTGCTGAGGTATTAAGGATGTGTGGAGATTTGTTTCCGGCCATAAGTTATTCCTGTTCTTCCAGTTTTATTTTTTTGGTAATGCGGTATACCCTTCTTTTCTTTAACGGTTTTTCTTCGCCACCCAGCAGGGTGCCCCATGGTTTTAGCTGTTCTATTTTGTCAAAAATAATTTTAAGCATCGCCAGGTAGGGGATACACAGGAACATACCCGATATTCCCCATATCATTTCGCCAACCA
>CBFGNP010000472.1:0-4268 GCA_965650095.1 uncultured Pedobacter sp.
AAAGCCCCAAAAGACCTGGTTGTCCTGACATAATTTCGGTTACAGTGGGTTTTTTATTGTACAAGGACTTTGCATCATAACGGGATAGTGCCCAGAATGGCCCATTAGGAGGATTTACGTCACCAGTAGTCCAGATGGTTCCTTTTTTATCTTCGATTATTGCATAAGCCCCCCTCTGCGATACCTTAGTAAAGGTTCTGTCGTCGTAACGCCAAAATCCATCATTGCAACCGAACCAAATATTGCCTTTTTTATCTTCGATTATCGAACGAACATTCGCAAAAGGTTTTCCGTCTTTATTGGTTATAGTGGTAAATGTCTTTCCATCATAAATGCAGGCATAGCCCCTTGTGCCAAACCAAAGTTTTCCTGTTTTGTCTTCAATGATAGCATTCACATCATTATGCATCCAACTACCTTCCGGAATTGGCTTTTGGTAAACTGAACTATGCAAAGAATCAGCAGAAGTAACGGCGGGGGCTTCTTTCATTTTAAAATTCCGAAAGGATTTCCCATCGTAAAAGCTTGCCCCGTCTGTTGTGCCGAACCAAATATTACTGGACTTATCTTCATAAATAGTTGTGACCACATTATTGGCGAGTCCCTCCCTGGTTGTAAAATTTCTAAAGGATTTCCGATCGTAATAATAAACACCTGAGCCAATAGAAGCGAACCAAAAATTTCCCTTTCTATCTTCTAAAACAGAAAAAAAACGCGCCGAACTTACTTTACTTGTAATATTGGTAAAAGATTTTCCATCATATTTAAAAATACCCTCCCATGAAGCAATCCAAACGTTGCCCTTTCTATCTTGCTTGATTGTACGAACGATGCTGTTGGGTCCGTGGGAAATAACTACTTCTTTGCTTTCAGACTTGATATTTCCTTTTGAGAAGCCTGTTTTGTTTTGTCCTTTACAGGAAGTGCAATAGATGAACATTAAGAGCAAGGTATATATGAGTACGTATTTCATGATTTTTTCTATTTAATTATAGGCAACAGAAACATTGCTACACCTATCTGCTGCGTTACTTTTTTAAATTTCTTTTGATTTTTTTTCTAGCTGGTATTACCTAAAAAACTGAAGTAAAGCTAAGTTGGCGCTTTCCAAAACAATTTGCTTTTTTTAACATCGAGCTGATAAACAACATCTTGATCGCCATTTTTTTTATTTTTCATATCCTATCAAAATTGATTCAGCGAATCTACTTTGATATTTTTCGGCTTGAGAGATTTGGATTGTAAATAAAAATGTAAACTTTGTAAATAAAAAAATGACATTATGAATGTTAGCCGAAATCTCACCGCGGGAAAACACAAGTATTTGTTCGGATTGATACTACTCTTGTTTATCTCTGTAATCTGCGTGGTTTTCACTATGGCGGACAGTGAGGATTTCGACATCGCCAGGCGGGAAGTTTTACTCCGCAGGATTGGGCATGAACTGCTTCTGCAGTCGGGCGACAGTACATCAAGGGTGCTCCCGGTAGAAAAGATCTCAGAAAATGTATACAAAATCCGGTTTGAGAATGATCTTACTTTTCAACCGGACTCCCTGGTGAATACTACCCGACGTTTGCTGGCTAAAGCCCCCCTCGCACGTGACTATGTTGTTAATGTTCTGAACTGTGGCAACTCCAGTGTAGCCTATGGATACGCTATATCCAAAAATAAAAAAGATGATATTGTAGCATGCATAGGAAGAAAGCAACCTAGAGCATGTTACATGATCGAGGTTAAATTCAAACCGACGGGCATAAATATAGCAAAGAATGGATATCTTCTGGGCAGCCTGCCAATTTTAGCATTTGTTGGTTTTATATTTTTGAGATCAGTTAAGCTGCGAAGAGCCTTACCTGACGGTCAGTATATGGACATATTAACTTTAGGGGCGGTGTTGTTCGATGCGAAGAATCGGAGGCTCATAATAAACGGAAAAACAATAGACTTAACTGGAACTGAAACACGCGTATTGCGCATTTTCGCGTTATCTCCTAACGAGACTATAGAGAGAAGCCGGCTGCAAAAAGAGATCTGGGAAGATGAAGGTGTTATTGTGGGGCGTAGTCTGGATATGTTCATATCAAAACTTAGAAAAAAATTGGAATTTGATCCGAATATCAAAATTGTTGTTATACGCGGCAAAGGATATAAGCTTGAAATTTGCTAGTCTATCGAACAAATCAATTTGACTAGCACAAAGTGCTCAGGAAACACATTTCACCGAAAGTTGCTCAAGCCGAGAGCATGGTATAACTCGAATTGGAAACCTGGCAACCAACAAAAAAACCAAATTTTTCCACATTTATAAAAATACTAACAATTTTAGCTTTAAATTTGTTGTTTAAAATGGTGGACTAATAATGTTAGTAATCTGTTTAATCAACTAATGATGAATTCAAAGAGGGAATTGGTAACTAAACTCCAGCAGGATATTCTGTTGTGGCAGGGCTTTAAGCCGCAAGTAGCTGCGGCTACTGACCGGATTGGCCTGGGTGAGCTGGAGTCGGCTTTTCCGAACGGGGTGTTTCCGAAACGGGCCATTCACGAATTTATTAGCGTTTTTCCGGAGGATTCCGCGGCCAGCGATGGTTTTATCGCAGGCTTACTGGCGGTATTGATGGAGGAAGGCGCAGCCTGCGTATGGATCAGTACCGCACGCCGTTTGTTCCCGGCATCTTTGCGGACATTTAATGTGGAACCAGAACGCATCATCTTTATGGATGTGAAAACTGAAAAAGATGTCCTATGGATCATGGAAGAGGCATTGAAATGCGCAGGCCTTGCTGCCGTAGTAGCGGAGATAAGTAATTTAAGTTTAATTGAATCGCGACGGCTGCAACTGGCCGTAGAGGAAAACGGAGTAACCGGCTTTATCCTGCGTAAAGACGCCCGAAAGGCGAACAGTACCGTCGCAACTGCACGGTGGCAGATCAGTCCTTTGCCCAGTGATACTGAAGATGGATTGCCTGGCCTGGGTTTTCCGCGCTGGCAGGTCAAGCTGCTAAAAGTGCGCAGTGGCAATCCTGGTACCTGGGTAATGGAATGGGCAGGTGATGGCTTCCGGCAGGTAGCTGCTAAAAAAAATATTATGGTATAGACTGAACCGAGGGAAAGACAAATTGGATAAGTGGTATGCAAAAGCGTTATGTTTCTATATGGTTCCGCCACCTGTTGGCTGACTGGCAGCTCATCCGCCGCCCGGAGCTAAAGAACGTGCCCTTCGTTTTTGCTGCTCCTGATCATGGGCGTAATATGGTCACTGCGGTCAGTCCCTTTGCCGCTTCACAGGGAATCTACATAGGCATGAAGGCCGCGGATGCTAAAGCGATTTGCC
This sequence comes from uncultured Pedobacter sp., assembly GCA_965650095.1. Taxonomy (GTDB): domain Bacteria; phylum Bacteroidota; class Bacteroidia; order Sphingobacteriales; family Sphingobacteriaceae; genus Pedobacter. The sequence goes on from CBFGNP010000472.1 coordinate 3,338, forward strand.
CAGGCCTTAAAGTGCTGGATGATAAGCTAGGCAGGGCCGCTACATTATTAAAAGGACTTGGGGCCTGGTGCATCCGGTATTCACCAGTTGTAGTGGTTGACGATTTTTCTGTTGATGGTTTGTTGATGGATGTGAGTGGTTGTACCCACCTTTGGGGCGGGGAGGGGGAATATTTGAAAGAGATCATATCTAGGCTAAAAGGTAAAGGTTATACCGTGCGCCTTGCCATGGCAGATACTCCCGGCGCGGCATGGGCAATTTCACGATTTGGCACTGTTACACCCCTCATTCCTATAGGTGGGCATACAGAGGCTTTACTTCCACTACCACCAGAAGCCTTGCGGCTTGAGGCAATTACGCTGGCAAAGCTGCAGAAGCTTGGTTTTTACCAAATCAAAAGCTTTATCGGAATGCCGCGCTCCGTACTTCGCAGGCGGTTCGGCGAGGATTTTTTAGGCCGGTTAGGGCAGGCACTCGGTACAGTCGATGAAATCCTGCAACCTGTTCAGGTACCGGTACCTTTTCAACAACGCTTGCCCTGTCTGGAGCCTATTAAAACACGCAACGGAATAGAAATAGCGATCAGCAAATTGCTTGAGAACCTTTGCCTGCACTTAAAAAATGAAGGAAAGGGATTGCGTACTGCTATACTGACCTGTTACCGAATTGATGGAGAAATTGTTCAGATTGATATTGGCACTAACGGGGCTACCCATAACGTAAACCATTTGCTGAAACTTTTCCAGCTTAAAATTGAACAAATACGCCCGGCTTTGGGTATTGAACTGTTTGTGTTGGATGCACCGAAAGTTGATGAGGTAAGCCTTGAACAGGAGACGCTTTGGACAGGCAGTCCTGGTCTGGATAACCAAAGCGTGATTCAGCTGCTTGACAGGGTAGCAGGTAAAGTGGGTTCTGGGGTCATTCACCG
>CBFGNP010000473.1:0-4262 GCA_965650095.1 uncultured Pedobacter sp.
AGTCTGGATCTCTCGAACAAATCTTTAGCATGCCTTCCCAGCATAATAAATTGATCAACTGTTTTCCATATTTTTAATTTCTCGTGGAGGTACATCGAAAGCGACACCCAAAAGGTAATGATACAGGAGTTTTGATAAACACCTTTTTTCACAGCTGTCCACGGAAAACCAGCCTGCAAGGAATCAAGAAATAGTTCATTATCGTAGTACAGGCTTCCAGATGGACATAATATCCGGTAGTTATGTAAAGTCATTACCAGGGGCACCTTGCATTCCTTTATGGCGTAAATGACAGACGCAGATCCACTAAAATGTAAGTTATGAAGGTGAACTACGTCTGGGTCAAATGATTTAATGTGCCGTCTGGTTTTTAGATAGGATGGATAATTAAAGGGAAGTTGTAAAAGCTTCAACCAGGTGCGTCCAGTATTGTTGAAAGTAAGTAGCGACACAGTCAGCCCCTCAGCCTTTAATAGTGCGATCTCATTGTCCACAACACTATCCTCACCTCCCTTCTTTTTGTATAAGGTATGAATAACCAATACTTTCATCAGCCTGTCTTTTTAATTCTGTTGGTGAATTTTAAAAATTCATTGACCAGCTTGCGAAAAACCAACAATCGCAATTGATAAGGCCTTTTTATCTGAGCCTGCAATTCCGCTACAGCATAACCGGATGGGCAGAATTGGAAGCTCCGTTTTATTCCCTTGTCTACGGGTGTTATCAAGTAGTTAATCCCGTACGTATTGGTTGATTCCTCATCAAAACCTACATTGCTCACTTTTGATAATACAGGGTAAATTACTTTCAGCCTATTCTCTGCAATATGGGTTTGCATTTGGATATCCCAGGTGGAAATAACACCAGAAATTTGCTTTTTAAGCATCCTAACCAGGTCATAACCTTCGGCGTTGAGCCTTTTTTTAAATCCCGGGGAAGTTTTCATTAACTTGTTAAGCGCTTGTTTATCCCATACAATATTTTTAAAACGATCTGACCATCCCGCCCAGCCATAAGAACAAAATCGCTTATAAACAATCGTATCATAGGGATAATCTCTATGTTTTATTGGAAATACATATCCTGTAATACAAAAAACAGCGTCGTCCTTCCTGTAAAAGCTGAGGCCGTCCAACAAATATCTAAGGTAATTGGGCGATACGATGAGATCATCTTCCACTATGATGAATTCATCATAGTTATTGGCCAGGAATGTTAATCCCTCCTGGAAATTTGGACCGGTGCTCAGGTTAGCGTTGCGATAATGCTTGATTACACGTTTAAATCCCCTGAGCTCATCAATATATCGGCGGACTTCTAAAACAGCAGCTCTATCCTTGTCCTGCTTGTAGCCGTCGCTAAAAAAAACAATTTCCAGGGAGCCACATTCAGGATTCTTTAACAATGCATCTATACACGCTTTTAATTTACTGACCCTATTGTAACAAAACACGCCTATAATAACTGATCTTTCCATGCTTTTAAATGCTAATTACTCTTTATATTTATCCCATAACACGGGGAAGAAAGTTTTCAGCCAGAGTTTTATAAATGCCTCAGGCAAATGATATGGAAAATGGATCCTGATAAAGTTTAGGTATTCCTTATAAGCCAGTCCTTTGGGGCTTTTCAAATAACTGATCCTGTCTTTCAACGATACTGCCGGCGATTTCCAATTCTTGCCATGATCGTCTGCACATTCCCCGAGTATACCGGGGACAACCATCACCTTAAACCCGTTTTTTTTTGCCCTTAACGTGTAATCAAAGTCGGCAATGCTATGTGTATACCGTTCAGATAAAATTCCGATCTTTTGAACAACAGCTTTAGGTACCATCATAATATTGGCATTAGCCAAGTCGCATTCCATGTATTCCGTTTCGCTATAGACGTTGTAGCTCTTTACCTTTTTTGGATGATATAATTTTCTTCCACCGTAAGAGATCTCCATATTTGCAGCGTCAAATGTGCTACCAATAGTAATGGCATGTGGTGTACTTCCCGGTATTTCATAGTATTTCAACAGGTTGTAAACAGCTGTATTGTTCAATAATGTATCATCATTTAAAAGTAGATAATAATCAGGATTTGATTTTAAGGCTTCCCTCCAGGATTTTCTCATTCCACCTGCCCAAAACAAAGCGCCATTTCCCATAAATAAATTTACTTGCGGATAGAGATCTGCAACGGCCTGAGCTGTGCCGTCCGAAGAGTTGTCATCCGTCATAAAAATGCAGATTTCTACTCCATTGGGCAGTTGCTGGACATAAACACGTTCCAGGCAGGAAATTGTTTTTTGTTTTCGGTTAAAAGTGGCTAATAATACGGCTATGTTCATAAGGCAGCTTTAGCAATTAAATGAATATTTTTTGCTCTCTTTTTTAATGCCCTGTAGTAACTTAATACATAATATCTCAGCTTCATGGAAAAGGTAAGTCTGGGAACTCCAAGATTAACTTTTATTAACGCTAAAAACGCTTCCTTACTAAGGTCAAAACCATAGGACTCTGACTCTTTGATCAATTTATCATATAAGCGGGCCAGACCAAATGTTTTTTCTGAAGGCAAATGCCAGATGGCCACATCCACATCCGAGGCCGCCACATTTCTGTAAAATACTGGATTTGTCCAGATTCTTTTTAGGTAACCATTTTTGGTACTGGCTTGAAAGCCATTCTTGTAATACAGGTAACTTAATGTCTGAGCCTCCTCATTAAACTTTGGCAAGCCGAGCTCGTGCCTTCTCATCAATTCGGGCCATAATTCAAGAAATCCATCAAAAATGATCTGTATATTTTTTACACTTGCCAAAAAGAATTCTCCGAGATGATAACCCGGAATCCCATCTACCGGTTTACCAGATAAGTCCTCATAAAGGAATTTCATATCTACCCTACTTAAACCATGTATCACCAGATCTGTAGCACAAGCGTCTTCAAATGAGATAAATCCGGCAGTTTTTGCTTCGTCAAAAAGATCAATAACCGGTTTTGTAAAAATGCAGTCCGAATCAAGCAGGAGATATTGATCCTCCTGATGTCTATTATGTTGAATAATGTACTCCAGAATAGAGAATTCATAAAACTGATTCTGGAAAAGGCTAAAATATCCTTTAGGGGTTTTGTACTTAAAATCCGTATAGATTATCGTTACACACAGGTCAGCCAGCATGTGTTCCATCTTTCTTCCGTTCATAACCGGCAGCACCTTAGTATTGGTGAAAAGCAGGTGTTTTTGAGTTTTATTGAAACGCCTGCTGGTTGCAAAGAACAACAGGAGACATCGCCAGTATATATGCTGGTGTTTTTGTCCTGAAGATTTTTCTCCTGTTTGCGGATAGATACTTTCTTCTCCCACATCATCGACACATAACCAGGTACATATATAATTCATAAGCGTTGTTGTTATTCAATGTTTAAAAAGATTGGTATCCCTTTCCGCTGGCAGGGATTATACTTTCTTTGGGTGGCGCTTTGTCAATGAAATTCCAATCTACCTCAATAACCGGCTTCCTTTCCAGATAGTATAAACAAAGACCAACATGCCCCCAGAAAATCAGCGGCAGAACATAGCTGAACGAAAAAATTAGTCCGGCCAGGGAAAATGCGATCATGATTACCGACTCCTGGCTAAGCCTTTTACTGAAAGCCTTAAAAGCCAAATAAATAAGGTAGAAGTATTTTAATATTAAACCTATGAAACCATGATAGAAAAGCATTTCTATATATCCTTCATGAAAATGTTGCCCGGATTTCTCCGGCCACCAGTTTACCAGCGGATTTTTCATCTCAAAGCCCTCGAATGTCCAGCCAAAAAATGGGCGCTCCAGAACCATCGGAAAATATACGGCTCGCTGATCAGCCCTAAATTTACCCGTTCCGTTCTCTTTTGCAGGATCAAAGATCTCGCTAAATCGTTCTGTAAAAAATGTAAGCATAGTAGGAAAGAGTTGTGAAATGACAAAAATAATCAGACACAGGACAGCGGCACTGCACAGACAGAATCTCAAAACTCTGGTTATGGGGATCATGTTATTTCTTAGTGCTATGAAAAAGTAAACTGCTAGCGAGAAAATTGCGCTGGCCCACACCGAACGGTGTTGGTGGAGCAAGATTACAATGAAACAAAACAAGAACGGAAAAAAAAACTTCAGCCTTCCATATTTAATAAATTCATGAAGGAACCAAAGCAACGGAAGGATCATCATTAGGATCGACCTCGCATGGATGATTCTGCTGTCACCCGAAAACGGACCATAATCA
>CBFGNP010000474.1:0-4245 GCA_965650095.1 uncultured Pedobacter sp.
CCGTAGCAATGTCCTCATCATAAAATCTGAAATACCCTTTCTGCCAGGAAACCACCTCATCCAAATCAACATCAGCAACCTCGATTCCCTTTTCATCCAGCACACTCTGCTGACCGGGCTTCAGCACCTGACGATTTCCAATAAGGGTACCCGATCCACTAGCAGAAAACCGCGCAACCCTAACAGAACCCTCCAGCAACGTTGTCTTAACAGCCTTTTCATCCCCGTAAGCATTGATATTGAAATGCGTTCCCAAAACCTCCACCTCCTGTTTAGCCGTAAATACGACAAAAGGCTGTGCCTTATTTTTAGCAATCTCAAAGTAACCTTCACCCGTTAAACCAACGCGTCTTTGAGCGGATTTAGCAAAGCTTGTAGGATATCTCAAGGAAGAGGCTGCATTTAAAAACACGAGGGAACCATCAGGCAAACGCACCTGGGTCTGTTCTCCCCGTGTAGTTGTTAATGTATTGTATTCAATTTTACTGGTTCCCTGATCAGTCACTTCATAAATGATCTGACCGTCTTTGCTTTTTGTAATCTTCACCCCCGACTGACTGGCAATATTTCCCGCCTGCGCCTCATTGATCAAAATCTTAGTGCCATTGGCTAAAGTCAATGTCGCACCGTTTTTACCCGGAGCAATATCCGCTGCCACATAAGCATTATTATCTTTATCCGTTGCTATGAAAGAAGACCTGAAGAAATAGGCACCAATCACGACAAAAGCAACAGCCGATGCGATGGCAATCCGAGGCCATAGCTTTTTAATAAATGGCTTGCGATCCAGTTGCAGATCACTTCGTAAAGCAGCAACCGAAGATTCCACATCTTCCTCGGACATGATATTTGAACTCTGAGCAGCGTAATGGCTATACCAGGACTCTAAAAGAGACCTTTCCTCCGGCGTGATTGTGCCCTCGTCGAGTTTCTGAAGTAGTTCGTTGAAATATAGTTTGTTCATAGTTTAGAAAAGGCTTTATTCCTCTTATAATACTAATACAGTTAACTACCCCCCAGCGTCATACGCCATGTTAAAAAAACATTAAATTATTTTTGATTTCTTGTTAACTCCAGACGTGGAGGCTATAAGAACGGGTACATCGACAGAAAATTATCAATCTTAGGTTTCAGGATTTTAAGCGATTTATACACCTGCTGTTTGGCTGTCTCAGGGGAAATGTCCAGTTGCTCGCCAATCTCCTGATAGGACAAGCCATGTTTTTTATTTAGTAAAAATACTTCCCGCATACGTTCAGGCAAAAGCTCAATTTCCCGGTCGATAATTTTCGCCAACTCATTTTCTCTTACGGTATCATCGGTGATATTGTATCCTTCTATGGCAAATTGGTCGAAAGATTCCGCATACTTTACCACTACTTTCTGATGTGAAAGCAAATTGAAGATCCTGTTTCTCACAGACGAATACAAGTAAGATGAAAGCGCTTTATTCGGATCGAGTGTTTCCTTTTTCTCCCACAACATCACAAAGACCTCCTGCACTACATCCTGAGCTTCTTCCTTGTTATTGAGTAAACGAAAGGCATGCCTCAAAAGCAACCGGCTATAGCGTTCAAAAATTTCCGAATATGCTCCCCTGTCGCCCTCTTTAAAAAGGGGTATGAGCTGCTGATCCGTGAAATTGCTGTAGCTTTTCATGCCTTGTCTCTCGTTGTAATTTACGAAAAATAAAGGTCAATGTTAAGGATTTAAACTGAAATATCAACAACTGGTGAATTGGGTTTTGTGCTGCCTACAATGACAAACTCTTCTTTTCCGGCTTTTTTGATTTTTTTAAACTACTGGATATCTTAGGTTTACCGGAAGCGTCACCTTTTGCAGGTTTATTTACAATCGATTTAGCAGGATCGTGATTGCCAGCGATGATGGGCGTGCTTTTGTCCAGCTCAATAGCGATCATTTCCTGAATGTCAGCTTTTATCTTTTTATAGTTTGCATCTATATCCTCCGTCGATAAGGTTCTGATTTTTGGAAGTGGAACATATCCATCTTCCTCCTGCTTTATCGCAGCATGATCGTTCATAATTTCAGCATGAAACATTTTGAGTTCAATCTTCTGATCGGGATTATCGGCCACCATACCCACAAATTCTCCGGAAGAAAGCGAAGCAATCTTACTGGCCGGAATCGCTGAATCCATCTGGGTAGATTTACTCAACGACGTATCACTACTGTTAATGCTTAGGCTCTGTCTGTCCTGAACGATCTTCCCGAAAGTTTTCGATAACTTGTCTGCCCAGTCACCACTGACCTGACCGCTGATGATGTTCCCAGAAATCCCTGCAATGATGTTTGCCTGCTCTGCACCATATTCCTTTTTCAATTGCTCTACTGACTGGATTCCGATGGTACAACTCACCAAATTGCTCCTCGCCGTGGTGATTGTGGGTACCAAATCTGCCACCAAGGTGGGATATTCATCAAACACCAGGCTACATTTGAGTTTACCTTTCTGGTTAACCAGCTTTAAAATCCGGGTTACGTAGAGCGATAACACCGCACCATAGGTTTGCAGCTTCTGCGGGTTATTGCCTAGACAAACAATCTTGGGTTCCTCAGGATTGTTGATGTCCAAGCTGAAGTCATTCCCACTCAACACGTAATACAATTTCGGAGATACTAACCTAGCCATACTGATCTTGGCACTTCCAATCTGTCCCTCCAGCTGACCCCATTCTTCTTTCTCCCAGGCAGAAATGAAAGGATTGAGCAAAGCCTGGATTTCCTCTTCCATTGTCAAAATGGTGAAGAGTCTTTTGTAATCAATCATCATCAGCTCAATGACATGTGGCAGCGTGCAATACCTACCATTGTTATATTTCTTTAAAAACCAGATCAGCGCCGTCACAAAACTAATAGCAGACTCCACGAAAAAATCACCTTGTTTTTTTAACCATTCCCGATTTAGCCCCAACATGATTGTTCGTGCTGATTCGGTTGCATCGGTAATGTCTGTCATCCCCTGCGGCTCCAATGGATTACAGCGGTGCATGATTTCATCGAAATTGATCACATAAAATGAAGGTGTGACTTTAAAGTTTTTGGCATACTTCAGTAATTTGTTGTAAGCCAGGGTAGATAAATCGGGGTATTTGAAATCATATACCAGCATGGAAAAACCTTTCTTCAGATGCTGATCGATTACATGGCGAATATAAAAATACGTTTTACCGGCGCCAGCAGATCCCGATAACAAAGTACTTCTGAAAGGGTTGATGATATTGATCCAACCGTTTCTTGTTTTTCCCTTTAGCTGGTATTTTGTAGGAAGGTTGATGCTATACTCATTTTCCAGCAGCCGCTCTTCCTGCGGAAAGGTTTCATTGTCTTTGTTGAACGTGTCGCCACTGAGATTTACCTGCAATAACCTGGATAATAAATTCCCACCGGCTAAGATCAGCAGGTAACCGGTACTTGTTAGGCCCATATACAAAAGTGCAATCGTGTCGGTGCTAATTTTCAGGCTTAAAAAGAAGTGGCTAATTGAGTAAAGAACCAGGCCGGTTACCAGGTAGGTAATGATGGTTTGCTTCCTGATCTTCTCATCTTTTTTACCCTTTGCTGCCATCAGGGAAACCAGCATTAAAAATAAGGCAGCAGATTTAGATAGGAGTTCAGTTTTAAAGACTGCCATGAGCATGATCTTTCTAAGAATGTTGTCGGTAACCTCTGCCGTTAATTGCCACTGCTGGAATGCACCATAGCAAAAAATATAAAAATGGATGGCAAGAATGACCAGGCTAAGTAATCTGGTAAAGTCAGTGATTTTGCGTAAGGCCTGTATGTTTTCTCCTGTTTGCATAGTAAAGGATTTAGATGTTTAATTTCTTTCGTTTCTTTTTCTTAGGCGGCTGGCCGGAATGGTCGAAATGATCTTTCATCAGGGTTTCCAGCAGTTTTAAATTGATTTCTGGGGCGTCCGTTTTTGGCCAGAAGGTTTCAGTTTTGTCAATGGGTCTGCTTGACATTCGAATGCTTTTCATTGACGTTTGTAAAGCATCACTTGCTTTTTTTGAGAATTTTTGTTGACCGATAGTATCCAGAATGGCTTTTGCACTGTAAGGATTACCCAGGTCACTTCCGTTAAACACGATCTTGTTTCGATGATCGACATAGGTGATTCCAAATGCCTGACCATTTGCTCCAATCCTAAAAATGGCTGCAATTCCCTGCGCTTTTAAAGTCTGTAGAAATTCATCTTTGCTCTTTGGGTTTCCTTTTATA
>CBFGNP010000475.1:0-4238 GCA_965650095.1 uncultured Pedobacter sp.
TTTTGCCCTTGATCCTTTAAAGATAGGGGCAGATGAAGGCTGGGCAGCTCCGGCTTTCCCCGATAATAAACTGGATAAGGTTACCGTACCACATTCTTTTTCTGTCGACAAACGATATTTCTTTTATACCGGAACGGCCTGGTATTTTAAAAAATTCGATGCCAGGCCCATTGGTAGTGGTTTTAGGGCATTTATAAAATTTGATGCCGTCTTTTATAAGTGTAAAGTATGGCTGAACGGTAAGGTTGTTGGTGCGCACGAAGGAGGATATACTCCCTTTGAACTCGATGTAACCGCTGCGCTGAAAGAAAAAAATGTATTGTCGGTTATGGTAGATAATTCGTGGGACAAAACGACCATTCCCGGTGCAAGAGCTATTGATTCCAATTACAATGCTGCCGCTGCGCAGGTATATCCCTGGATAAATTATGGAGGTATTACCAAATCTGTTGAGCTAAAGATAAGACCGGCCGTGTACATCAGCAATATCAAGATCCAGGCCGATCCTGATCTGAAAAAAGGCAGTGCTGTAATCCAGGTCAAAGCATTTATTAAGAATACATCTGCTGCTGATACTACGGTTATACTAAATACTGATGTTTCTGCCAATAAAGAAAAGTTTGCAGGCCTGTTTAAACCGGTAAAAATAAATATCGCAGGCAACTCATCCAGGGAGCTGAACCTGCAGGCCTATCTACCTGCAAAGCATGTAAAACTATGGAGCCAAGATAGCCCTTCTTTATATGCTTTAGCGTTAAGCGCAGGCAACGATACATTGAAAAGTAATTTCGGCATCAGGAAGATCGAAGTTAGAGGGGTACAGTTACTGCTTAACGGACAGCTTATAAGAATGGGCGGTGGTAACCGCCCAGCTGACCATCCGGATTTTGGTTCCATTGATCCGGATAGTGTGTTAAAGAAAGACCTCATCCTGATGAAGTCTGCAGGAATGGAACTATCCAGAATTGCACACCATGCAGTTTCTAACGATTTGCTGGATTGGGCTGATAAACATGGCATGCTCATTATCACCGAAGCGGGCAACTGGCAATTGGCTTCCTCACAAATGGCAGATCCTTTAATGCGGGGCAAATTTCAGTCGCAGATGCGTGAAATGCTCGAAAGAGACTGGAACCACCCCTCGGTATTTGCCTATTCATTGGGCAATGAGTTTTATTCCCACAAACCCGAAGGGCAGGCCTGGGTAAGGGATATGAGTGCATTTGTAAAAAATATCGACAATACCAGGCTAATCACCTTTTCCAGCAATATTGTTTTTAGGGATTATATCAAAAAGCCAACTGATGAAGCCTCGCAGTATGTTGATTTTATCAGTGCCAACGTATATGCAAACCATGCCAAATGGGTAGCCCATATCCATGAGTTGTACCCTTCAAAACCCATCTATATAAGTGAATTTGGTATGATGCTCACCCCCAATAAGACAGAGAAAGACAGAGCGGTTTATCTTAAAGATGCGATTGAGGCTTTTAGAAAAACGGATTATGTGATCGGTGCTTCCATCTGGTCGTTTAACGATTATCTGAGCCGTTTTCCTTTGTCCAATGCAGATGGATACCGGTCTTGGGGAGTGGTTGATGCAAAGCGTGAACCAAGAGGCACATACAGCCTTTTGCAAGCGGAATTTGCTCCTGCATTGATCTCTGTTATCAGTTTTAAGGATAACAGGTTAATCCTGAATATAAAATCAAGAAGCGATTTTCCTTCTTACAGCCTGCAGGGGTATCAGCTAAAAGCGGGGAGCAAAACTGTTCAGGTTAAAACATTGCCGCCCGGAGCCTCGCAGCAGATCAGTATCGATATCGTCCCGGGCGAAAAGCCAACGTACATAGAACTGATCAAACCGGGCGGCTTTATCATCATGAAAACAGATATTAATAACAGATAAGAATGAAGTCTTTTTATTATACCAGAGCTCTTGCGTTGTTGTTTACTTTAAGCTTTGTAGCTACGTGCTCAAAAGCGAGTAACATTGTGCGTTTATCTGGGCTGTTTGGCGATGATATGGTATTGCAGCGACAGAAAGCAATCCAATTTTATGGAACAGCGGCGGCTAAAGCAGTATTCGATATTGAATTTGCAGGAAAAAAACAAAAAGTAAAGGCTACTGAAAATGGCAAATGGGAGATTAATTTTCCGGCTATGGAGGCTGGGGGACCATATAAACTAAGTGTAACATCCGACAGCTCCTTCACCCTAAAAAATATCCTGATTGGCGATGTATGGGTATGTTCCGGACAATCCAATATGGAATGGGTATTGAGACGGGCCTTTAATGGGCCTTATGAATTAAAAAAAGCGAACTATAATGACATACGTTTTCTTACTGTTCCCAAAAATGCAGCCTCCTTTGCAGCAGAAGAGATAAAAAATGCTTCATGGAAAACCTGCACTACGGCTAACGCCTGGGAATTTTCTGCTGTGGCCTATTTTTTCGCAAGAACGCTTAACGAACGTTATAAAATACCTATCGGTATCATACATACTTCATGGGGAGGTACACCGGCCGAATCGTGGATCAGTAATGAGGCCATTTCAACCCATCCTGATTTTAAGCTAAAAGCTGATAGCCTTTTGCAGGCATTTCAAAACGGATCTACAATAGAAGCACTGCAAAAAAAGGTATACATGGAGCGCAGTTTTCCATACCTGAAAAATCTACAGGAAAAGGACAAGGGTTATATCGAAGGCTGGAGTAAAACCCAATACAATGATACCGAATGGAAAACGCTTGTTGTTCCGGGAACTTTGGAACAGCAGGGACTTGGAGATTATAAAGGAAGCATATGGCTGCGTAAACATGTTATTATTCCTGCAGCTATGGCTGGTCAGGATTTGACCCTGGTCATGGAAAAACTCAATGAACGCGACATTACCTATTTTAATGGCACAGAAGTAGGCAGGGTTTCTGGTTTCGGTGGGAAAAGGGTATACCGCATCCCAAAGGAAATCATCAACAAAGGAGAAAACATCATTGGTATCAGGTTGGAAGCATTTGATCGGCCGGCAGGTTTTGAAGCAAAAGATGCTTCAATCATCAGGCTTGAGCAGATGGTAGAAACAAACGATCCTACTACCATACCACTTGCAGGAGAATGGAAATATGCCCAGGGACTTGCGGCTGCAGCATATCCGGAACAGCCCAAAGCTGGCGTGAATGTATCGGCACTGCCTTCGGTTTTGTACAATGGCATGATTGCGCCGCTTAAAAAACTGGCCGTGAAGGGTTTTTTATGGTATCAGGGTGAAAATAATGCCGGAAGAGCTTTTCAGTACAGAACTTTATTCCCGCTTTTGATCAGCGACTGGAGAAAACAGTTTAACCAGGGCGATCTCCCTTTTATTTTTACGCAGCTCTCGGGTTACGGACCGATTACCAGTGAGCCTGTTGATCATTTTTGGGCTGAGTTAAGAGAAGCGCAATTGCAAACGCTTTCGGTGCCAAATACAGGTATGGCAGTAACCATTGATGTGGGTGACCCATATGATATCCATCCCCTCAACAAACAGGTAGTTGGCAAACGTTTGGCCGCGCAGGCCATGCGCACGGTTTATGGCGATAAGAATCAGGCAATATCCCCACTTTACGAATCTATGCGGCTGAGCGGTGATAGCATCCGGCTCAAATTTAGCCATACAGGTAAAAATCTGATCAGTAAGGGCGGCATGCCCAAAGGTTTTGCCATCGCAGGCGCAGATAAAAAATTTGTATGGGCAAATGCAAAAATTGATGGCGATGAGATCGTGGTATGGCGCTGGAAAGTAAAACCGGTTGCTGTAAGGTATGCCTGGACCGGCAGTCCGGTAGAAAGTAATGGCGCCAATGTTTTTAATGCAGAGGGATATCCCTTGTCGCCATTCAGAACAGACAATTGGAAAAGTATAACAGAAGGAAAGAAATAATACAGAATATTTTTATGATCACAAATCAAGGAGGCGAAAAGAGGCAGCTGCGATCTAACGAACTCGCGGCAGATCTTGCCATTATAGGCGGCGGGGTATCAGGAACCTGTGCTGCAATTACCGCTGCAAGGCAAGGATTAAAAGTTGTACTGGTGCAGGATAGGCCCGTGCTTGGCGGAAATGCGAGCAGTGAGGTAAGGTTATGGATGCTGGGCGCTACATCACATATGGGAAATAATAACCGCTGGGCCAGGGAAGGTGGTGTTGTGGATGAGCTGATGGTAGAAAATATGTACAGGAACCCGGAAGGAAAC
>CBFGNP010000476.1:0-4238 GCA_965650095.1 uncultured Pedobacter sp.
GGCAAAATTAATACGATTGAGCTACCTGGTTTCTCTGAAGGTGCTCATGTTTTTAAACGCAACGACTGGTATTACCTAACTTACGGTTATGGCAATCCTGAAAAGGTAGCCTACGCCATGAGCCCCAGCATACACGGGCCGTGGGCATTTAAAGGAATATTAAACGAACTGGCTGGAAACTGCGAAACAAACCGTCCTGCCATTGTCGAATTCAAAGGAAAGAACTACTTCTTTTATCATAACGGCGCATTAAAAGGCGGAGGCAGTCACAGGCGTTCGGTCTGCGTTGATTATCTTTATTATAATCCAGATGGGACAATCAAGCGGGTGCTAATGAGCAGCGAAGGATTGCGCTAGCGCTCCCTGGCCAAAGAAAGCTTGGACTGCCTGCAATTTGAAGATCAATTTCACCGAAATATCTCCCCTAAACTTTCATATTAGCGTCCTATCTGGCCTAGATGCCAGATCTGACGAACAAAAAACACCACCCTAGTATACTCCAGCAATGATTTATGGTTCTAATCCAGATCGCAGTAATTGCATTTACCAGGGAAGCATAAATAAACAAGTGTTACAAAAAAACATCTGATTATTCAAATGTACTAGTAAAAATGACGAAATAAACTATTCTCATAGCCACAATCCGAATAATTTAGCCTACTGATCATCAAACCAGATTATGAGCCGAAAGCCGAACAAATTACTAGTGATTCTGCTATTCCTTTTCTTAGGAATTCTAACCTTAAGTGCATACAAAAGAGCCAGCGGGCTTAAAGATTACTATAAAAATTATTTCCCTATAGGTGTTGCCGTTAAGCCGAGCGACCTCCATAATCAAGAAAAATCGCTGATCTTAACACATTTTAATAGTATCACGGCAGAAAATGCAATGAAAATGGGTCCAATACATCCCCTTGAAAATAGATTTTTCTGGAAAATTGCAGATTCAATTGTTCAATTTGGATTACAGAATAAGATAAAAGTAAGGGGCCACTGCTTAGTCTGGTATGCCCAAACACCAAGATGGCTATTTAAAGACTCCATAGGAAATCAGGTAACTAAAGAAGTGTTACTTTCCAGGATCAAAAACCATATTAACACCGTTGTATCCCGGTACCGTGGAAAAATTTATGCTTGGGATGTAGTAAATGAGGTGATTGCAGATGACACCAGCACTTTCCGAAAATCTCAGCTGTATAATATTGCCGGGGAGGATTTCATTGAACAAGCATTTAGGGATGCACATGCAGCAGATCCAAAAGCATTGTTGTTTTATAACGATTACAATACGGAAAATCCTATAAAACGGGATAAGATATATCAGATGCTTAAAAAGCTGTTAGCCAAAGGAGTTCCCATCCACGGCGTTGGATTACAGGCACATTGGTCTATCAGTAACCCTACCCGCTCCGAACTTGAAAAATCTATTGAATTGTTTTCATCTCTTGGTCTTCAGATCCAATTTACCGAGCTAGATGTTTCCGTGTATTCGGGAAGACAGGGCGGCCAGATGATTACAGGCGAAAAAGGCACTAATGCAGCTGTTTTTACACCAGAAATGGAACAACAGCAATTGGAAAAATACAAGATGGTTTTTGAGGTGTTCAGAAAATATAAAAAAAACATTACAGGTGTTACCTTTTGGAACCTCTCCGACCGTTATAGCTGGCTCAATGCCAGAGGTAGAAAAAACTTTCCACTACTATTTGATGCCGATTTAAAACCAAAAAAAGCATACTACGAAGTTACAAAGTTTTAAACAAACAACAATTTGATGATTAAAGACAATATGTACTGCTAAATCATCAGTATACATCAATTACGATCAACCAGAGCCAAATATGACTAAACTACGTGCCATCTTTACATGCGCAGCTTTATTGCTGATCAGCATTCCCTCATTTTCACAAGATTCGAATTTTTATATATTTCTGTGTTTCGGACAATCGAACATGGAAGGTGCCGCCAAATTTGAAACACAAGATACTACAGCAGTTGACCAACGGTTTCGCCTGTTGGAAGCCGTTAATTGCGTCAACTTAAACCGTACAAAAGGCAACTGGTATACTGCTGTTCCACCGCTAACACGATGTAAAACGGGACTGGGCCCGGTAGATTATTTCGGTCGGACACTTGTTGCCAACCTGCCCAAAAATATTAAAATCGGTGTTATCAATGTCGCCGTAGGCGGATGTAAAATTGAACTGTTCGACAAAGAAAACTACCAATCCTACACCGCAACAGCGCCAGATTGGATGAAGGGTATGTTAGCTGAATACGATGGAAACCCTTATGCCCGTATGGTAGAGATGGCTAAAATTGCACAGCAAAGTGGCATAATCAAAGGAATATTGTTGCATCAGGGAGAGTCAAATACAGGCGATAAAGCGTGGCCAGAAAAAGTAAAGGGCGTGTATGAAAACTTATTAAAAGACCTAAAATTGGAAGCTAAAAATACACCGCTATTAGCCGGAGAAGTTGTAAATGCCAACCAGGGCGGAGTTTGTGCCAGCATGAACGCCATTATTGCGACTTTACCTCAAACCATCCCCAATGCACATGTTATTTCTTCTGCGGGCTGTCCTGATGGACCAGACAATCTTCATTTTTCTGCCGAAGGCTACCGTATGCTAGGCAAAAGATATGGAGAAAAGATGCTAAGCTTACTCGGCAAAAAATAATCAAATAGCCTATACTTTTCCAAACTGATCAAGATACAATGAGTGCCAAAAATATATTTTCAAGTTATATCCTATCTCTATTCTTCGTACTGGGTTTCGGAGGATGTAAAACGGGGCAATCGCTTTCCAGTTACCAAACAGATAGCAGGGGTTTAAAAGATTTTTACAAAGATTACTTCTCAATTGGTGTTGCCGTTGGCAAAAGAAATCTGAGCGGAGAGGAAAGTACACTGATCAAAAAACATTTTAACAGCATTACAGCAGAAAACGCCATGAAAATGGAGTCGATGCAGCCTGTTGAGGGAAAATTTAATTGGCGGGAAGCCGATTCGATTATCAGCTTTGCAACGCTAAACAACATCAAAGTACGTGGACATAATTTATGTTGGCACGAACAGGTACCCTCATGGTTTTTCACAGATAAAGAGGGAAAGGAAGTAAGTAAAATAGTATTGCTACAACGATTAAAGGCACATATTGATGCCGTAGTTGGGCGATATAAGGGGAAAATATATGCCTGGGATGTTGTAAATGAAGCCATTGACGATGATTCTACAAAATACTTACGAAATTCGAAATGGTACCAAATCTGTGGTGAAGACTTTATCATTAAAGCTTTTGAATATGCACATGCCGCCGATCCTGATGCAAAACTTTATTACAATGATTATAATACCGAACGACCAGAAAAAAGAGAACGCGTATACAAGTTGCTCAAAAGCCTGAAAGACAAGGGTGTACCTATAGATGGGGTTGGCCTTCAAGCGCATTGGTCTATCTACGAGCCTAGTGAAAATGAACTCGTTACCGCAATTAAACGCTATTCATCTTTAGGCCTTAAAATACAGTTTACCGAGTTAGATCTTTCCATTTATCCATGGGAGAAAAATAAACGTGCCAAACGTGTGGATGAAAGCGATGCTTACACCGCCGAACTTGAAGCTCAACAGGTTGCAAAGTACAAAATGGTGTTCAACGTGTTCAGAAAGTATAAAAATGTAATCACCAACGTTACATTCTGGAACATTTCAGATCGCCGCACCTGGCTGGATGGTTATCCGGTACCCGGCCGCAAAAATTACCCCTTACTTTTCGACACGCAATTAAAACCAAAAAAAGCCTATTGGAGCGTTATTAAATTTAAGTAATGAAGAAAATATTTCCGCTAGTCTTATTCCTTTTCAACGTCCTCATTGCACAAGCCGCTGGGCTCGGTCCAATTACGGTAAATACTTATTTGCCCGGAAGTTTTGCTGTGGTGAGCAAAGGTAAGGTACCTTCCATTTTAGTAAGTGCCAACGAATGGCCAGGCGCTATACGTGCCGCCCAAAATCTTCAAAACGATATTAAAAAGGTAAGTGGACTTGGACCCGAATTTTTAACGGATAAAACAACCGGCATGCCTATCATCATTGGCACTATCGGCAACAGCAAAATCATCGACGAAATGATCAGGAACCGTAGTCTAAATGTCTCTGAAATTGCCGGAAAATGGGAAGCCACAATAATTCAAGTGATTAAAAACCCAATTAAGGGCATAGATTCTGCTTTAGTAAT
>CBFGNP010000477.1:0-4237 GCA_965650095.1 uncultured Pedobacter sp.
GGCCCGTTTAATTGCTTCTGAAATTGCATGTAATTTTCTGCACCTGATTGATCCTGAACTGGACAATCCATACCTGCGCGGAACAAGGCAGGAATTGGTCTTTAAAAAGATCAGTGAAAATTTTGAAGGCTTTATTGAACATAAATACCTGGTAAAACAACCGGATCCATCCATTTATATTTACCAGGTTAAACACGATGATGTGGTGCAGACAGGGATCTGGACGCTGACCCACATCAATGATTACCTGGAAGGAAGGATAAAAAAACACGAATCTACCGTGGAAAGAAGGGAAAAGTTATTGGCTGACTACCTTCAGCAAACTGGTCTGGATGCCAATCCGGTATTGGTCACCTATCATCCCGATGAAGTGATAGATCACCTCACCAAAAAGTACCTACGGCTGGAGCCCGTTCTTGATTTTACTTTTGTGGACGGAACGGTACACAAGGTATGGGCTATCGCCGAGCAAACTGATGTGGAACTTATCGTAGCGAGATTTGCAGCGATGCCAGCCGTCTATATTGCTGATGGGCACCACCGGGCTGCTTCTATGGCGAAAATGGGCCTGCAGAAGAAAATGCTGAACGCTGCGAAACACAATGGCAATGAGTTGTACAATTATTTTAGCACGGTCTACATGAATACCAGCGAGGTAAAGGTGTTGGAATTTAACCGGCTGGTAAGGGATATTGGCGATTTAAGTCCGGAACACTTTATGTCTGCCCTGGAACACTCATTTTCGATCAGCACATCCGCAGTTCCGGTAAAGCCCGCTGCATTACACCAGATCGGGATGTATTTTAACGGACAATGGTATGTGCTGAATCCGAAGCCCGGCATATACAACGAAAACGATCCGGTTGAAGTGCTTGATGTGAGCATCCTGCAGCATTTTATCCTGGAACCCTTACTGAAAATAAAAGACCCCAGGACAGACGCGCGCATCACTTTTGAGGGGGGAAGGGTACCTATAGCAGATTTACAGCGCAGGGTAGATAACGGCTCGTTTGCCGTAGCATTTGTGTTGTATCCAACTTCTGTAGCCCAAGTGATTGCAGTAGCGGATGCAGGGGGCGTAATGCCACCAAAGTCGACCTGGGTTGAGCCTAAGTTTCTGGTGGGGCTGCTGACCAGCTATTTCAATTAAAGGGAATTGGTGAGTGCCCAGTATTTGTATCCAAGGATCGCTTTTTGGAGCTTGCTTAGCTTCATCGGATCAACCTGGTAAAGACTGGGAAGTACAAGCCTGTTGAGTTTTACCAGCATCTTAAAAAACTGCTTCTTCATCATCATTTGTTTTTAATGGTCTTCAAATCCTTCACTTTTCTAAGAAAAAACCAGGCCAGTCCAACCAAGGAAAGCGACAACAAAATAATGACGGTATTGGAAAAGCCCCTGCCTTTACCCAGCACCTTCGCTTCCAGACGCAGTTGCTCGTTTTGATCCTGAAGTGTTTTGATGGCGAGCTGGTAGTTTCGTATCCTACTGCTGGTCTGGTCAGCATTGGTCTTAACAGCCGATACTTCCAGGTCTTTATAGTCCATCAGAGTTTTTAACTCCCTGAATATATTATTGTCGTTCAGTACAATCTGCCGTAATATTTCATTGGAATTCCTGATGTCGTTTTTAGTCTGAAAGCCAAATATACCGGTACGTGCATTCAGGCTTTCTTCATATTGTCCAAATTTCGCACTACGTTCTGCCAGGAGTGCATTGATTCTTAAACGTTGTGTCTGATAGGCACTGGTATCCGTTTGGAAAGCCAGGGCATGGAAAGCATTAGAGATCAATACTAAAAGAAATATTTTTTTAAGCATATAACGTCGGTTTGCTAAATAACAAGCAAACTCCATGCCCTAGCCTTAAACTGCAGTTTAAGGATGAAATTCGACTCTGATGATGTCATTCAGATGTAAGCCCAGCAAGCCGCTTGCTTTTCCTTTATTGATGGCAATTTCAAGGTGGTTACTGATGCCGAACAGACAGAGTTTTTCTCCTTCAGGTACTTCGTTATAATGCCAGCTCAGTTGACTGATGGTTTCATTTTTCCGGAAATATAAGGTGAAATCCCTGTTGCGCTGAATTCTGGTAAAGAGCTCTTTGGTAATGTTGGTGATGACATTGCTGAAGGTATCGATATAGATGACGCTTCCGCGGATGATATCGCCTTCTATAACTGGATTTAAGAGCATCCTTTCTTCTATGTCGTCAGTCGCCACGCCGATATCTTTTAGCCTGGCACCTTTCGCTAATTGGGTTGCCGCTTTAACAAAAATATCTACCAACGGGAAATGCAGGTACTTCAGGTCCTGCATGATGTTCAACTCTACGATTTCTTCAGGTTTTTCCTCAAACAGCAGAGAGAAGATCCCATTATCAGCACCTACAAAGAAATGATCTTTATGTTTTAAGGCGATATATTTCGTGTGCTGACTGAACACGGAATCGATGCCAATCAGGTGAACCGTGCCTTTCGGAAAGTAAGGGTAAACGTTTTTTAAGACAAAGGCCGCATGTGAAATGTTGAAGGAAGGCACTTCATGCGTGACATCAACAATTGTAACTGTAGGCAAGATACTCAGGATACTGCCCTTAAGGGCAGCCTGATAGAAATCTTTAGCGCCTAAATCTGTTGTTAATGTTATAATAGCCATTAAAAATTGAATATTTATTCTTATTCTTGCGTGAGCGGCAAATCGCGTACAAATATTCAATTTTTATATCAAAATATACACTTCCATCTAAAAAACAATATTTTGAACGAACTCAGATTAACATTAGAATCGGTAGATCCGGTACAGTTTTGGGGCGCTAACAATGAGCACTACGAGCTGATTAAAAATGCTTTCCCGAAATTGAAAGTTGTAGCAAGAGGAAATGAGGTTAAAGTACTTGGCGATGATCAGGAACTTAAAGGCTTCGAAATGAAATATAACCAGCTTCTTGGTCACCTGGAACAATATAGCTCCTTAACCCCCAATGATGTGGAATCGATTTTAGTTTCGAGGAAAGCACCTGTGGCCTCTGAAAACGGAGCTGAAAAACCTGCTGCTGGTGGAAGCGGAGGCGGTGAGGTGATCGTTTTTGGTACAAATGGTTTAATGGTTAAGGCCCGGACCGCCAATCAGCGAAGAATGGTTGACAGTATCGTAAAGAACGATGTCCTGTTTGCGATCGGCCCTGCCGGAACCGGAAAAACGTACACCGCGGTAGCTTTAGCAGTGAGGGCGCTGAAAAATAAAGAGATCAAACGTATTATATTAACCCGTCCGGCTGTGGAAGCAGGGGAGAACCTGGGATTTTTGCCAGGCGATCTGAAGGAAAAGGTAGATCCTTACCTTCGTCCGCTATACGATGCGCTGGATGATATGATCCCTGCTGAGAAACTGAAAACCTATATTGAGAACAGGACAATTGAAATTGCACCTCTGGCATTTATGCGCGGGAGAACGCTGGACAATTGCTTTGTTATCCTTGACGAGGCACAAAATTCAACAGACCTGCAGTTAAAAATGTTTCTGACCCGGATGGGCCCCTCGGCGAAGTTTATTGTGACAGGTGATGTAACACAGATTGACCTGCCTAAAAAACAGATGTCGGGGCTGCATAATGCGCTGCGCATATTGGATGACATACCGGGTATAGAGATCATTTACCTGACAGGAGAAGATGTGGTAAGGCACAAACTGGTGAAAAGAATATTAAAAGCCTACGGCGATATACAATAGGAGCCAGACAAAGGATTAAAGAGCAAGGATTAAAGAGTAAAGATTAAATGACAGCAATTAAAGAGACAAGTTTTAGCTTTCCGGGACAGACCAATTTTTATAAAGGAAAAGTGCGCGATGTATACACCATTGACAACCGTTTTATGGCGATGGTAGTTACAGACAGGATATCTGCGTTTGATGTGGTTTTACCTGCAGCAATCCCTTTTAAAGGGCAGGTGTTAAACCAGATCGCTGCGAAGTTCTTAAATGCAACAAAAGACATTGTTCCGAACTGGGTGATCGGTGTGCCGGATGAAATGGTAACTGTAGGACGCATTTGTGAGCCTTTTAAAGTTGAAATGGTGGTGCGTGGATACCTGGCAGGACATGCCTGGAGAGAATATAGTGCAGGCAGGCGCAGTGTTTGTGGCGTGGACCTCCCTGAAGGACTGAAGGAAAATGACAAGTTACCAAAGCCTATCATCACCCCAACTACAAAAGCTTCCGTTGGCCACGATGAAGAC
>CBFGNP010000478.1:0-4228 GCA_965650095.1 uncultured Pedobacter sp.
TTGCCTTTGGGGAACTTGTCGCCTGGATTATAGGCTGGTCGCTCATTATGGAATATGCTATCGGGAATATCACTGTGGCCATTTCCTGGTCCGATTACTTTACCGGGTTGTTGTCTTCCATACAAATTCCTGCGTTAGCTATTAAGGGCATTAATCTGCCCGATTGGATGACGATGGATTATCTTACGGCCTATAACGGACACCGGCATGCCGATGCGCTACTTGATGCGGGGAAAAGTTACACAAACCTTGATGACGCAACAAGAATAGCTAACAATGCCTGGAATACCGCGCCAAAAATCGGCACTTTTCATCTTGTTGCCGACCTGCCTGCACTGGCGATCATCATATTCATCACCTGGCTGGTTTACCGTGGAATGAAAGAATCCAGAAATGCGAGTAATGCCATGGTTATCGTAAAACTGGCTGTTATTTTACTGGTGCTCTCCGTTGGAATATTCTATGTTGACGTCAGGAACTGGAATCCCTTTGCACCAAACGGGGCATCGGGCGTATTAAAAGGTGTTTCTGCTGTTTTCTTTGCTTACATCGGTTTTGATGCCATATCTACCACTGCAGAAGAATGTAAAAATCCGCAGCGCGATCTGCCACGTGGTATGATGTGGGCGATTATAATTTGTACTGTATTATACGTAGCCATTGCGCTTGTCCTGACGGGTATTGTGAATTACAATCTATTGGCGGTAGGCGATCCGCTGGCCTTTGTATTCGAGCAGATAGATCTGAAACTGATGAGTGGTATCATAGCGGTCAGTGCCGTTTTTGCAATGGCCAGCGTATTACTGGTCTTTCAAATGGGCCAGCCGAGGATCTGGATGAGCATGAGCCGCGATGGCCTGCTGCCTAAATCATTTTCTAAAATTCATCCTAAATACAAAACCCCTTCCTTTGCTACGATAGTGGTTGGTTTTGTGGTGGCAGTACCCTCTTTGTTTATGAACCTGACCATAGTGACTGATTTGTGTTCCATAGGCACCTTATTCGCATTTGTATTGGTTTGTGCCGGGGTATTGGTGCTGCAAAACAAGCCGGACATGGTTAGAGGCAAATTCAGAATACCTTATGTAAACTCGAAGTATGTGGTTCCTTTTATGTTTGTAGGCCTGATCATGATTGGCTTTACTGTATATGAAAAAGAAACCAAGGCCTTTGTATTCAATAGTCCGGTAATAAATGGACCTGTAGAGATCATTACTTCTTTAAATGGAGCAGAGCGGATTCTTCTTAGAGAGGAAATTGTAGCTGCCCAGGCTAAAATTTACCCCATTGAAAATAGCGTTGATGCAGAATCCTTTTTAAATAAGCTGAGTAAATCACAATATCGGGACTTTATCGATAAATCTGCTATCGACAATACTAAGAAATATGAAACTGGCTGGAGCCTGTTCCGTCATAAAATCCCGATGTGGATCTTTTTATTCATCAGTCTGGTCATCACTTATCTTTGTATTTCCAAAAACCTGTCACTCATACCTGTTCTTGGATTATTGAGCTGCCTCTATATGATGTGTGAACTGGGTATCTCCAACTGGATCGGATTTGGCATCTGGCTCATCGTTGGTTTGGGCGTGTACTTCCTTTATGGCTTCAGGCACAGTAAACTTAGAGTAGAAAACACACAGATATAGAAATATTTTTGAGATTAATTATAATATTCTGAAATATATGATTACATTAGACTGGTAATTCGTTATTAATCATCCTTGCTCTTTCTAGTTAGCTTTATTTAACGACAAGAAATTGAGCAATATTAAGTTGCCCTCCTAATTATCCCTATAGTTGTTTGGTCGGACGACCAAAACAATAAAGGCTCCTCCCCGGAGCCTTATTTGTTTATACTAACCATTGATCCGATTTTAACGCGTATTCACAGCCATTTTTTTAACGTGCGACATCCCTCAACTTGCGAAACACCTTAAATGCTCGAAAACAACAATCCATAAATACAAAAATGGAGTTATTCCGTTTCAGCAGGCAGGCAGATTTTCATGAAAAATGAAATTGATAAAGCACTGTCCTCTAAAGATAGTGGGTCCATCTTGAGATGGCTCGCCAGTATATATGCACCCCGGATCAGTTGGCACTGTGGGGTCATTCGGACAGCTCCAGATGGGGTATAATGGTCAGTTTTGTCATCTCCCACTCTAAATATCCCGGCACGCGGGCGCCTGCGCATTGAACAGCCTGACTGATTTCAGATCTTATTATTCATTCTAAACTTTGCATGCTTGTTGAGCATTTCGGGAAGTATAGATAATATTAAGGGAAGTACAGATATTCCAGAGGCTTATACCGAGGCTTACCTTTGTAATACCAAAACGAAAATTTCTAACATAAACAATTTTAAAAATGGAAAACACATTCAAAGTCCTGAAAAGAGAAAAGGTTTGTGGAAAAAACCAACAAGTATTCATTCTATAAAACTTTAGTATTAAAATTATGAACAACCCAGTCATCGAAACTATTTTAAGTAGAAGTGCAACCAAATATTACGACACAACTGCCATCATGAGTGACGATCAAATCCGCGAGTTAGTGCAAATTGGCACCTCCGCACCAACATCATTTCACTTGCAAAACTGGCGCTTTATCGCCGTACGTACGGCTGAAGCGAAAGCTAGGTTACGTCCGATCGCCTGGAACCAGCCTGCGATCACCGAGGCCGCTGTTACTTTCATCGTTATCGGCCAATTGGTTGATACCAGCGTGATACCAAATCGCCTTGCACCATTGGTGGAAGCGGGCATCATGCCGGAAAGCATGGTACCAGAATGGGAAATTCCGGCTCGCGATTTATATATGCCGTATCCTCAGCGCCGACGCGACGAAGCGGTACGCACTGCTACGTTCGGCGCTGCGGCGATAATCTATGCGGCCCGCTCAGTCGGAATGGGTTCTACACCTATGATTGGGTTTGATTTCGATGCTGTAGCCAGCGAATTTGGACTTTCCGACGACGAGGTGCCGGTTATGCTATTGTCAGTGGGCCCTGAGCGCCAAGGCAACTGGACGCAGAAGCCCCGTCGGCCGGTTGAAGAAGTACTCGATTTAGTATAATTATTTAAAAACAAACTTAAAGACTGTACAATGCCTAGAATTGAAGCACTTAAGCCGGAAAATGTGCCGGCTGATTCAAAATCAACTCTCGATATGTTCACCAAGAGCATCGGGTTCACCCCAAATATGATGGCGACCTTCGCAACTAGTCCAATCGCGTTCAATGCATGGGCTACACTGCTCGGCTCCTTGAGCAAGGCGCTAGATGTAAAGACGCGTGACAGCATCGGCCTCGCCGTCTCTGAAGTTAATGGTTGCAACTACTGCCTGACGGTGCATAGCTTTACAGCCGAGCATATGGCCAAGCTGCCCGCCGACGAAATCCTTCTTGCACGTAAGGGCCACGCCACCGATCTGAAGCGTGATGCTGCTGTTCAATTTGCACGCAAAGTGATCGAGACCCGCGGCAAAGTCAGTGATGCCGATTTTGCTGCAGTACGGGATGCCGGCTACACAGATGCAAACATAATGGAAATTGTTGCCCTGGTATCGATGTACTCGCTGACGAATTTGATCAATAACGTGTCTGATCCTGATAAGGACTTTCCGCCGGTTATGCCCTCAGGATCGTTTTAACATCGGTCAGGTCATATCGACAATTTCCGAAAGTGCATAGCGGTTTTACATGCTGAAAACAAGATCGCCAGCGGCCTGTTATCTTGTCAGTATTTTTTTTACACTATTCAATCATCGATATTAACTCTAAAAACGAAATAAATGAAATCAAAAACTAAAAAGGAGAAACCGTTAGCGTCTGATAATACGACCGCGGCGAATGGCAAAGAGGCAGCCTATCATGGTGTGCCGGCGGAGGACGACTATGGTTATGCACAGGCAATCAAGATAGGAAATATGATCTATGTGTCCGGCCAACTCAGCCAAGATGACAAGGGGAAAATGATTGCGCCTGCAGCGCTCGATGAAAGTGGTAAGCCAGCCGACTTCTCGATGATGTCAGAGCAGATGCGGGTGACCAGCATAAACAGTCGCGGATTCATATCTGCTGGAACCGCATAACAATATTTATATAACAAATAACTAAATAAAAAATTTTCATGAAAGCAATCATTGTAATAGATCAGGCTGAGGGAACAGCCGGGATGAAACTGGCGGAGCGGCCCGAGCCGCAGGCAGCGATAAACGACGTCGT